>NZ_JBNGOY010000019.1:0-97498 GCF_050589805.1 Carboxylicivirga fragile
CTATCGCGGGAAGCGGCGACAAAGGTAAGAACTTTTATCCGTCCTTTCCAAATGTTTTTTCAGCTTTTTTTGAAGTTTATTTTTGAGTGCTAAAACCACCTCAAATCCTTTTCTTCAATCCAAAAAATCATTCCAAAATGTTACTCCTTTTCAGCAGCCCTTGCTGCCTCTGTGCCCCTTAATCAACCATGTATTTCTCTCAAAGCGGGTGCAAAATAACAGACTTATTTTTACACTTCCAAATGTTATGCGAAAGTTTTTTGAAGAAAGTTTTTACGAGGATTTTTAGTGACTGGATACGTGGGGGTTAGAGAAAGAAAAAAAGAGGCTCCAATTGCGAACCTCTTTTTGAATGATATGAATTATCGAATTACAAATTTGCTTTATAATCATCCCAAGCGTCTCCTTCAAAAGCTTTCCACAACTTATCTGTACGGAATTGCCAGCAAACCGACACATGAAACATTTGAGTTTTACCAAAACGTGAGTAATCATTAATTGGAGAATCTCCCTTTTTAAAGTCATTATTCAAAAAATCATCCAAATAATAGCGAAACTTTACGTTAAGACCGTGCGGAAATTGAACACCAGCAAAAACAGAAGGGACAAAACGTTTGGTTCTATTACTAAACCATTCGGTCGTTTTATACTTATCGCCATTTTGCCAATACTTAAACTTATAGTGAAACAATAACTCATATTCGGCTCCACCAAACATATAGAAACTTTTATCAAAGCTTCCTAACTTAAGTGCCAAGGGAATTCCAACCGAATACGATCGATGCTTTTCTTTTTCTATACCCATTGAACTATCCTCAGTAATAAAACCAATATTACGCAGAGCTAATCCGGAATATAAACCAAGTGAGTTGGTAAAATCCATATGAACATATTGCCCCAGGTGTAAAAACAATGTAAAACGAAGGTTACTCGAAACGGTCTCCAACTCTCCTCCATCCAATGGACGCTGCTGAACATCAGCCCATCCAAAAATTAATTCACCACTCGTTACACTATATACATCCGTTTGGGCATTAACAATTATTGATGATGCTAGAATTACAAAACATAGTACTATTAATCTCATAATAATATATTTAGGTTAGTTTAAAAATTGTGTTACTCTATTCTGAAATGCATATTACAAATAAAAAAGGTGTTTCGAAAACGAAACACCCTTCAATATCATTTTTTATTAAAAACCTTACTCTTCACCCTTAGGCTCCTCTGCTTCTACTTCTTCTTCCTCAACAGCATTCGGATCAAACAATCCTTGTTCAATCAATAGGTTATACCAAGTAAGTACCTTCTTGATATCAGACACATAAACGCGCTCTTTATCGTACAAAGGAAGAATTTCAGTAAAATACTTTTTCAATTCGTTTCCTGAACTTTTAGGATTAATAGCTTGACCACCATTCTCCTTTTCATAAATAGCCTTGAACACATCAAATAACTTAACATCCTCATCATCGGTATATATAGATATATCCTCAAGGGCACTAATACGGGAAGTAGCATATGCCGGCATTCTCTTACCATCAATCAAAGATTCTACAATAATTGAGTTTTTGGCTTGTGATACCATCTTAAACAATCCGCGTTGCCCAGAAATAGCTAATAATCCTTTCAACATAAATTTCTATTTAATATTTGCTGCAAAAATAAAACTAATCCGCTTTAGTCAAAATAAATCTTCAATCTTTAATAGGTAATTATTTAATTCCGCGCTCCTTTTTTATGATTTCGTAGGCTTCACCAACCTTTTTGAACTTCTCTTCCGCACTTTTCTTCACATCATCACCCAATTGTGCCACCTTATCGGGGTGATAACGAACAGCCATTCGGCGATAAGCTTTTTTTAATTCAGCATCTGAAGCATTTTCATCAATTTCAAGGATTTTATAAGCTGTGGATAAATCCGATCCTCCAAAAGTTGCTTTTATCGAATCAAAATCGCTTGGAGAAATGCCTAATCCTATTGCTACGTTTTGTATCAGAACCTGTTCAGCTTTTGAGAAATTACCATCGGATAAAGCAATTCCGTACAATAAATGAATTAGTTCTAATTTTGATGGATATTTAAGGTTACGCCTGATTTGCAGTACAACATCATTGATTGGAATATCTTGTTTAAGAATATTGCGCAACATAAGCAAGGCATCTGCTGCTTGCCTTTCACCAAATGTTCCAACCAAACTACGCTTTACGAAATCAAGCTCAGCTTTAACCACTTTTCCATCCGCTTTCATAACTGCAGCCATTAACACCAATAGAGAAGCCAGGAATCCATTTCGATTTTGAGCTGATCGTTGTTGATCGTCTTTATTTATAAAGGATGAATTTTCTTCACTCAGGTGCCCAAACACTAAACCCATAATCCCTCCAATTGGCCCGAGCAACCACCAGCCAAGGCCAGCACCCAATAACGATCCTAAAAAACCCATATTATAAACTTTTAATAATTTTACTTAATTGAACAATCAGCAGTTCATCATTATTGTTGCTGATTACAAAGTCTGCCAAGGTCTTCTTTTTATCATCCGACCACTGATTAGCAATCCTTGCGCGTATATCCATCTCACTACTTTCATCCCTTTTCATAACACGATCAATTCGAACATGTTCAGGCGCGGTTACCAAAATAGTTTTATCAAAATAATGATGGCTATCATTTTCAAATAAAATAGCAGCTTCTTGAATAAGTACATGCGCATCCACAAACTTCGTACACCAAGTTTCGAAATGGTTGCGAACGGCAGGATGTACAATTCTATTTAATTGATTAAGCAGATCAGAATTACCAAAAACCCTCTTAGCTATATACACTCTGTTTAGTTCGGTCTTTTTATAGGCATCTGAGCCTAGCAGCCTTATTATTTTCTCTTTCAATTCTTCATCAGTCCGCATCAAATACTTAGCCTCGTAGTCGGCATAAAAAACAGGTAGCCCCATCACCTCCAGCAATTTCGCAACAGTGGATTTACCACTGCCAATACCACCTGTTAAACCAACTCTAATCATTATTTACAACTTTTTTCAAGCAAGTACTCGATAAATACCGGAGAATAATCCAGATTACTAATACCATCGGGCGTTTTCAGCATTTTTAACTTCAAACGAGTTGGTAATTTATTTAAGTTGTAATCATTAAAGTCGATAACGACTTTAAAATCCTGAGAACCAAAAAGTTTATTTGACAAACCAACCCGATAAGACACTTTTATCTGCGAAGGGAACGACTTAAGATCAAGAGAATCTGGTAAGTTAAGCGATTGAACAGGAACCAATACACTTGTTTCGGTAAATGGTTCTACTGGAATATTTAATACAACGCGTTTAGGTGATATTTCAACCCAATCATACTCTTTTAATGCCACATTTCTTACAATCGTATCTTTGAGATCTTCAAAATCAAGCTGCTTTGAATCGATGAATTGTAAGGTATCTATTATATTCTGTGATCCAGAGATTAATACAGAATCAGGGTTAAGAGAAATGTCACCCGCCAACTGACATTGCTGTTCGAAGCTAATATTGGCCATTAATCTTACAGGCACTTTCTTAGATATTTTCTCTTCAAGCGGAATAAATAAAGTATCCGGACTTATATCTAATAAGGATAAACCATTTGCCAATCGGCCTTCAATGCGCGTCATGTATTGACTGGTACTCAAAACAACCCCCTGAGTTTCGTTCATCGTGATACGTGGCAAGTCAGTTAGGTCAATACTTTCGGTTAAAAATTGATCATTTAATTGATACTTGAGTATTGAAAAACCTCCTCCTTTAACTTTTAAAGTGAGGTCTCTGCGCAAATCAACCTTAATTAATTCGTTTTGGTTGTTATTTGTAAAGCGTACCGGATAATCCAATTCGGTGTTATAATCGTCTTTACTAAGAGCCAGTAGAATCCAGAAACAAGTAGACAAAAACAGGAATACCATAAAGATTAGCGCGTTTTTATCTTCGCGCAATTCATTGATATTCTGCTTTAGAATCTGTATATATTTGGCAAAAAATGCTTTAACTTTTTCCATAAAAAAAGGGTCATTGATACACAAATGTAATCAATGACCCAACTAAATAAAAATTACTTCTTAGCCGGAACATCTGTCATGTCCATAACAATGGCAGATTTATCCATTTTCACTTTAACACCATCGGCAATTTCAACCGAAATAAATTGCTCTTTTACTTCAGCAACTTTTCCATAGATACCACCAGTGGTTATAACTTTATCACCTTTTTTTAATGCCTCGCGGTACTTGCGTAATTCTTTCTGACGCTTCATCTGAGGACGAATCATAAAGAAATAAAATACAACAATCACCAAAATGAATGGTGCAAATGACATTATTGGGTTCGCACCTTCAGCTGCTTGTGGCGGAAGGCTTAAAAATACATTTAATAAACTCATACTATTCTTATTATTATTTCAATATTATCAATTAACATCTGCCCAAATTCGCAATTCTTTAAATCCAACCGAGTCGTTTGTTAAAACAGTTACTTGTTTCACCTGACGGCCTTGCCAGCCCTTTGTATCAAAAATTAATTCGACTACAGCCGAATCTCCCGCCAACACTGGTTGTTCAGGATACTTAACATCTGTGCATCCACAGCCCTTCTTCACATCAAGAATCCGAACCGGCTCAGTTCCTGTATTAACACATGAAAACTGATAACCAACTACATCACCATGTTTAATCGTTCCAAAGTTATGTACTTTCTCAGTAAAACTAAGAAACCCTTTAGTGCCTTTACCTTCATTTTTAGAACTCGAAGAAGAACAGCCAAGTAAAGTAACCAACAGAAAAATTGTTACTAACAGTTTCATTATACTAAACCTACGCTTTTGTTGGCTTTGCAATCACCTTTTCCTCGATCAAGTGCTCAACAACCTTATCCAATACACCATTTATGAATAAACCGCTTTTATTGGTTGAATAAAATTTAGCGATTTCAATGTACTCATTCAACGATACATTAATTGGAATATTCTTAAACTCGGTAATCTCTGTAATAGCAATCTGCATCAACACAATATCCATAAATGCCACCCTTTCAAAATCCCAGTTTTTAGTAAACTTACGGATTAATTCAACATGATCTTTACGGTTCACCAATGTCTTACGCATTAGGTTCTGCACAAAATCTTTATCCTCCTCATCTTTAAACTCCGGAAGTAACTTTTCAGCATCGCCATTTTCTGGATCGAATCCCTTAACAGTTTTCACAACCATCGAAATGATAAATTCAATTTCATCGTTCCAGTAAACACTCTCCTCTTCGAACTTAGTATATAAACCTTCGTAAGGCGCAATTACTTTCTCAATTAGCTTAGCTATGAATTTATTATCCGCCTCGTAGTCGCTGGTTTCTAATGCCATGTAATCGGCGTACATTTGCGATTCGATAACCACCTCAAAAATAGACTTAACCACCTCAGGATGATCTACCCATGGATTTCCATTTTTCTGATTATACGCAATCAGTTCAGTATTATCTGCTAACTGAATCAGAAAGGCATTATCGACAAAACGTGTATTTGGATTTAAATCTTCTTCTGAAGGACGATTCTTTTGCTTTCGAAACTCGATTCGTTTTTCTCCGAACGACTTTAATTCGAGCAATAATAGCATCAACGTATGATATAACTCGTGAGATTTGGTAATGCTATGAAACAACTCTTTCTCGGTTTGCTGAATGGACGACTCACCCTTTTGGTAATGTGCATAAGCCATTTGCATAACCTTTACCCTTAACAATCTTCTGCTTAACATCCTTAAAGAACTTTTTTTACTTTGTATTATGATGCAAAAGTAGCTTTTTTTTTAATTGCATCAAGCTATTTTTATTGGAAGAATGCGATTATTATTAATAAAAGTTAGTATTCAATACCTCCAATCTATCTTTTAGAATTACTTTAACAAAAGAGCCAAGGTTAATAGCATTAATATTTATATGTATAAACAGATTTGTAAATAAAATGTCTGCAAATCAAATCGCTAAACTTACTAAATCGCAGTTAAAATAGGAGATACAGTAATAAACCAAAACTCAAAGTATACTTGATTCACTAAAATAATAGTGTTTAATTATCTTAAAAAACAGAAAAATTTTGTAAAAAAAGATTGGTTAATACCGAAATAATTACCACTTTTGGAGCATACTATTGTTTCCTAAACACAACACAATGGAAGGATTTGAAAAACAAGATGGACAAGTAAAAAACGACAGAGAAGAGATTTTTTCAAAAGCAGTAAGAGCAGGAAAACGAACCTATTTTTTTGATGTTAAGGCAACTCGTAAAAATGATTACTACCTGACAATTACTGAAAGTAAAAAACGTTACGACCAGGATGGTAGGTATCACTTCGAAAAGCACAAGGTATTTTTATACAAAGAAGACTTTGATAAGTTTGTAGATGGCCTGCAGGAAACAGTTGACTTTATTAAGAAGAATCAACCATTTGAAGCCATTCAAGAAAAAGTAGAAGAATTGGTTACAGCTGATGCAATACCAGCCGCGGAATATACCAGTGTTGAATTTGAAGATTTGCACGAATAGGTAATCGCGTTAATAATATTACAAAAGGCTGTTTATCAACAGCCTTTTTTTATGTCATATTTTTCAACCTTATCTTCTATCCTAACTTCTTTAACCTTACTAGACTGTATCTTCAAATTACAGATCAAATTTTCAGCGCCAGCATTATAACAAGCCGCCTGAACCTTTTCCACAACACCCATTACTTCGGAGTAAGAACCTTCAATAACCGTTTCGAAGGGACAAACCCTATATTTCAATCCTGATTGTTCGATTATTTTAATTGCTTCATCCACGATTGGATAAACATGTTCAGCTTTGGTTAAGGGCAAGACCTGGATAGCAACGTTTACCTGACTATTTTTAAAATTCACGTTTAAATATTTTATGGATTTACCTTATCGTCTTTCATTTCTTGTCGCTCTACTTCAATTGCTTTTTCTATTTCATCCAACCTTAACTTTTTAACATTGGACACCATAAATGAGCTATCAAGAAAGTTACCCAGCTCATTACAGTTTTTTACAATCATTGTAAACAAATCCTTTAATCCTGCTTCTAAAGGAATTAAACCAGTTATGGTAGCCAAGTGTCCGTAAAATTCAATACTCTCTAATTCCGCATTATACTTTTTAAAGGCAAACACAAATTCACTTCGCACTAAATTCTCTTGCACTTCACTAAAATAACCACCTTCGCGAGCTCGAACCACAATAAAGTAACGTAATTTATTTCCTTTACCACCTAAACCTGTTGATATAAATAAGGGAGGTACATCGAGCAGCGAACTCTCAATTAACATTTTGCTTTCTTGAAAGGCTAATTTACCCCATTCTTCAAGCGACTCATCAGGCTGTTTATTATACTCCTCAATAGCTCTTAAGGCTTCTACCTTATTAACTGAGGCCAACTGGGTTAGTAATACTCTTTTTTGCTCCAGACCTAATTCATCACTAAATAAAAGACCTTTATCCTTGAGTACAACATTCTTCTTTAAATCCTTCTTCGCGACCTTACTTTCCTTAAAATATTGCATTTGCAATTGTAAGTCAATTTCATCTTCCAAGATTGAAACATTTCCTGAATGACGCTTCACCATCTTCCTCATGTTATCAAATGCATTCAGACTGTTCATAGAAAATCTATATTAATTTCAATAATGTTATAAATAAGTATTAATTTGCCTTTCTTTATTCAAATAGGGAAAAATCCCTATAAATAGCTATTGCAGCAAACCAATAACAAGATTATTTTTGTAAACGTAATTTTTTACAAGACGTTTCAACTTAGGGGCATTTTTTAATGAAATTATCTGAATTAGGCAACGACGCTACGGGCGTAATCGTTAAGGTAAAAGGACATGGCGCCTTTCGAAGACGTATTATTGAGATGGGATTTGTAAAAGGTAAGAAGGTGACGGTTATTAAGAACGCTCCCCTTAAAGACCCCATTGAATACCAAATTTTAGATTATAAAGTTTCCTTGCGTCGAAGTGAGGCGCAACTGGTTGAAGTTGTAACAGAAAAAGAAGCAATACAATCGGGACCCCAAGATTTTTTAGGAACATTCACTGATGACATCCTAAAACAATCAGCTTCAAAAAAGCTTAAAACGATCAACATTGCTCTTGTTGGCAATCCCAACTGTGGTAAAACTACTTTATTTAACTATGCCAGTGGCTCAAAAGAACATGTAGGTAATTATAGTGGCGTTACGGTTGATGCCAAGGCCGCAACTTTTAGCCACAACAATTACCAATTCAACATTATTGATTTACCCGGAACCTATAGTATATCGGCCTATTCGCCCGAGGAAACCTACGTAAGAGAACATATCCTTGAAGAAGCTCCTGATATAGTTGTTAACGTACTGGATAGTTCTAATCTTGAAAGAAACCTCTTTCTGACAACACAGTTGATTGATATGGATATCAAGGTTGTTGTTGCCCTCAACATGTACGATGAACTTGAGAAAAAAGGTAATAAGTTAGCACATAATCAACTTGGCAAAATGTTAGGCATTCCTTTTGTACCTACAATAGGCTCAAAAGGTAAAGGGGTTAACAAGCTATTTGACAAACTTATTGATGTATATGAGGATCGTGACAAAACGCTTCGACACATACATATTAATTATGGTTCCCTGCTAGAAACTGCCATTGATAAAATTGAAGATCACTTATCAAGTAATGGTGATTTGAAAAATCGCATGTCGCCAAGGTACATTGCCATTAAAGCACTTGAAAAAGATGCACAACTAATAGAATTCTTGAAAGACAAAGAGCAATACGCACCTTTGGTCAATGAGATAGATTCACAAATTAAAAAGATAGAGAAACAGAGCCACGAGGATACCGAAACACTAATTACAGACTCCAAATATGGATTTGTTGCTGGTGCACTATTGGAAACATTTAAAGAAAATCCTCGAACAAAAAAACGCAAAACAGAATTCCTCGATAATTTTATAACGCATAAATTCTGGGGCTTCCCTATCTTCATTTTCTTTATGTGGATAATGTTCCTCAGTACTTTTCGATTGGGCGAATACCCTATGAACTGGATTGACGCAGGCGTTGGTTTTCTTTCTGATTTTTTAAACAATGTAATGCCCAATGGTACATTTAAAGATCTGGTAGTAGATGGTGTAATTGGCGGTGTAGGTGGTGTAATTATATTCTTACCCAATATTCTGATTCTTTTCTTCTTCATCTCTTTTATGGAAGATACAGGCTACATGGCTCGTGCTGCCTTCATTATGGATAGAATTATGCATAAGATGGGTTTGCATGGCAAATCATTTATTCCATTGGTGATGGGCTTTGGCTGTAATGTACCCGCTATCATGGCAACCCGAACCATCGAGAACAAGAATAACCGCATACTTACCATGTTGATTAATCCGTTTATGTCGTGCAGTGCGCGATTACCGGTTTATATACTAATCATTGGAGCCGTTTTTCCAAATAATGCAAGTACCATATTATTTGCCATGTATGGCGGGGGTATATTAATTGCTGTTTTGATAGCACGTATTTTTAAACGTTTCCTTTTTAATCATGATGACGTTCCCTTTGTTATGGAACTCCCACCCTATCGTCTTCCTACCTTAAAAAATACCTTGCGCCACATGTGGAACAAAGGTTATCAGTATTTGAAAAAGATGGGTGGAATAATCTTGGTTGCTTCAATCATTATATGGTTCTTAGGTTATTTCCCTCGTAACGTAGAAATAGCTAATACTTACGATCAAAAAATTGAATCATTAGAGAGCAAATATAAAGAACAATCAGAATCCGTTAATGGCAACCCAGAAATACTAGTACAACTGAATAAGAAGGTTGATTCTCTAAGGTATGCTAAAAACAGTGAACTTCGAGAAAAGACATATATTGGCAAACTAGGTAAATCAATTCAGCCCGTAATAGCTCCCTTAGGATTTGATTGGAAAATGGGTGTAAGCTTAATAACCGGCATTGCTGCCAAAGAAATTGTAATAAGCACCATGGCAGTACTTTATCAAACCGAAGACGAAGAGGATGGCAAACAACTAATGACTCGCTTAAGAGAGGAAGAATATGCCAACGGTGATAAAGTTTTTAACCCCATATCTTCATTGGCCTTTCTTGTATTTATTCTAATCTATTTCCCTTGCGTTGCTGTGATAGCAGCTATTAAAAAGGAAAGTGGATCCTGGAAATGGGCTTTATTTACAATTGGCTACACCACCGGCTTAGCTTGGCTAATGGCATTTGCAGTGAACCAGATAGGCCAACTTTTGTTATAATTTTATGATACAGGATATACTTACATACCTAACCGTAGTCTGGGCCTTTTATCAGGTATTTATGTTCTTTTGGCGGCTATTTAAACCAAAGCACATGCAATCGGCCTGTGGTAGTGGTGGATGTACTTCATGCGAAGCAAAAACTGAATTGTTCGAAGACATTGGTAAAGGTAAATTTCCAACTCTGATACAAGACAAAATCAAAGTTCAATAGAACAAAAATGACTACCCTTTTGAGTAGTCATTTTTGCTTAAACAGTCCATATTTTCTATTTCTTTAAAAATTTACCATTGTATTGTTTTGTATCACTAACAATCTGATATAAATACATGCCTTGATCTAAACCCGATAAATCAACGCTATTCCCACTTATCATTTCGGTGAATACAACATTACCACTAAGACTTAGAACCGATAATTTACCATCAATCATCTCATCAAAAACAATATGACTAATAACAGGATTTGGATAAAATGACAAGCTACTAGTTCCAGATTCTATACCAGTACTTCCATTCCACACATCTCCTACCTTATCTCCAAACACATAATCAACAAGTTCGGGCATATCAATAAATGGATTTCTATTTTTCTGCCAATCGTAAATTACATTATTACGATTCATTTCATAATCATCAGGTTTATCATTTACATGCCAAGCCAATAAGTATGTGAGATCTCCCATTTCACCAACTGTTGTATTCTCAGGATTACCGCTCACAACAGCTAAACCATTATAACGACAGGCCATATACATTAAACTACGCGCCACATCACCGTGCCAACTTCCAACATTACCAGAGGGGCCACCGTATTCCTGTCCGTAATCCTTATTACTACGACTAGAGTTCACTGATGAATCAGCTGGACGTAAAGCATGCGCATCAGAATGACCGTGATCAAGATTACTTGCGCTTGTGCTCATGTATATATCCTTTCCATCCGAGGATGTTGGAGTACCATCTTTAAAACCGCCTCGCGACTGAGGATAAACATGTTCTCGATTCCATTTGCCAATAGGTGAACCAGAACTCTGTTGGTCGGCCTTTGCTCTACCGTGCTCAGAATACAACAGCCAAATTTCTTCTTCATTTTCAGGATTAACATCAGCCTCTTTCAAAATATCCCATACATCACCATAGGTTTGTGCACGAACGACTGAAGCATTGGCAACAATATCAGTAATGGCTGCCTTTAAAGCAAGCCCTGACTTTCCATTTAAACTTGAATAATAACCGTCGGTTGCAGTTGAACTAACCAGACCAAAAGTTGGATTAACTGGTGTGCCCCAAGTACCCTGATCATAATCATTATCCCATATTTTAATTAGGTAATTATTGTTGGTTGCCTGATAAGATTCCGTGTCCAGATTGGTGACATCCACCTTCATGTATTCTGTTCCTTCAACCAAATCATCATCAACGAGTGTTATATTCGTAGAAATCGAGGATGTACCTGCAATTATAGTAAGGCTATTTGCACCATTATAATCACCCACTAAAAAATTATCATTTACTAAAGTATAGTTTAAAACAAGGTCAGAATTAACATTTTCAGAAACAGTAAAAACCAAGCTAACTAGTTCATCTTCGCTATATGCTAATTTATCAGAACTAATGGTTAAAGTTGGAAGTAAAGATCCACCACCATCATTTTCAACACCTGGAGTAGGCTCTTTCGCCTCATAAGTACCATTCGCTAATCTCTGTAGGGAATGATTATCCTTATCCCCAGCAGCGGCTTCATCATATTGGATTGTTTCACCTAAACTAATAAGCAGTTCAGTATCATCAGCATCATCGGTTCCATAAACAAGCGCATCAATCAAATTTATTGTGGTAGGTACAGTTCCAATAGGAAAACTTGAAGCATTGTCCTGATAGATAGCAACGGCATCCGGTCCATTTTGCAAAAAACCATTTGATACAATATAATCAGGAGAAGGTGTTATACTGCTTGATCCAATTACAAATAGTCCATTAGCATCAGAAGTATACCCATCTAAATCGTAAGCTTTATAACTTAGGTCTCCGTTCCCATTGTATAAAACCACAACATAGCCATCAAGTACCATATTGGCACTAACTGTTTTTAATTCGATAAACTCTTGGGTATCTGTATTTGGGGTATCGGCATCAACTTCGTTAACAACAACATTTTGAGCCATCGACATGAGGCCGACGAATAGGGAAGTTAAAATTATTAAGTATCTCATTGCTGGTCTTTTAAAAATCAACACAAAATAGACCAATCAGTCGGAAGAGTTAGTTAAGTAGGTGTTAATTTTTGTTAATTTATTTTTAAACATGCACACCACAGTAGACTTTAAAACAAAATATCACAACCACTTAAATCGCCCCAATCACCGAACTGACATAATACTAGAGCGTTAATAAAGATGTATAACGCACACCAGATTATACTGTTAATGACATGTTTTCACCACAAACATTTTACCATAAAAAGACCGCAATCGAATCGATTGCGGTTTTTTATAATACACATGGTAAATTCATTGAGATATAATCACCCACTGATATCTACCCGTTTTTTTTACTCTACACTAACGTGACTAAAATAAAAACCTTTAACAAGTTGATTTGCTCCATTATAAGATCCTTTAGTGGCAATCATAGTCAGAGTATCGCCAACTTTAATCCCCTTATCTGTTATAAGGTTCTTTCTATAGTCACTATATGCACCATAACCTGGGTAACAACCATACGCATATATTTCACCGCTATCATCTTTCAAATAAAGATTACCGTACGTATCACTTGTAATCGACGTAATTTCACCAGTTACCATAAAATAAGTATTCGAATCGTCAGGTTTAGTTAGCACCTCTGCAATGGTAGCTGAAGTTACAGGGATAGAGCTTTCTAATACTGCCCCACCTACTTGCGGATTATCGTTATAAGCAGAACGTGTTCCAACAATTGTAATAATATCGCCGACTTTTAAAGCGTAATCTTGGAAATCTTCAATACCGTAAACAAAAACTTCACCAGAGAAATCCCTCAAGTATAAATTGCCATAGGTATCATTATCAATTTCGGCAATAACACCGGACAAACGATATTGGGTATTTCCGACTTCAGCAGCAAGGAATTCTGCAATACTAGCATCTACAATCGCTCCTGCCTGACTTATTGAGGTTTGCGATGTATATTCTTTTGTTCCATCAGTAGTGCTGAATGTAAGAGTAGTTTCACGGTCTCCACCTTCATTAGCAGCAGCTTTGAAAGTTACAACAGAACTTGTTCCAATGGTTTGGATCGATGAAATTGATAACCAGGACTTTGCATCTTCAGGAATTTCAACAGACAGTCCTTCGCCTTTGCAAGTAACATTAACAATACACTCTCCACCTTCAACAGGAAGTTCTGCAGGTTCAACCGACTCAACTTTTACCAATGATTTTCGGATTTCAATAACCATTACATTCACCATCTGAGGATTTCCTTTGTAAGATGATTTTGGCCCTTCAATCGTTACTTCGTCTCCAACTTCGAGTCCAAGACTCTCAAAATTCTTTGTTCCTCCTTTTGCATCAAGCGTACCATAAATATAGATTGAACCTGTTTCATCCTCCAAGTACCAGTTACCGTAAAGGGTATTCGTAATGTTAGTACAAACACCCGAAACACGGAAAGTTTTTCCATCAGGAGCTTCAAGCACCTCAGATACAGGAGCCTCAGATATCTGCGCAAGCCCTTGCATTACATTAATTCTCTGAGTTACACCTGCACAGTGCAATAGAACTTCCGCAGTGCGACCATCTAAAGCACCTTCGGCAGAAAAGGATATCTCTGTTTCGCCTGCACTACCAGAGGATGATGAGATTGTTAACCATTCAACATCGTCTTTCTCAGTAATTACTTTCTCTGCTGTCCAGCTATCCTGAGCTTTAACAATGATTGGTGTAGCACCTCCGTCTAGAGGAATCGAAACGAACGATGAAGACACCTGAATTTCATCAAGTAATGTCATCTTTTCTTCATCTTCACAGCTTGTCATTAGGGCAAGCATTGCGATGAATATTGGAAATAAATATCTTAGTTTCATAATGATCTATTCCTTTAAATTAGTTGAATATATATTTGATACCAATTAAAGCATACCAGCACTGCCCCAAAGAGTAGCTCGATGTCCAAGTTTTAGTATTAGCATGGATTGAAGAAGGTGTTGAGAATGTAGCCACACCATCAGCATCAACTCCTTCATATTTTAGAATACGTGCCTCCGAACCAATTTCTGGATTCAAATATTTCGCCACACCCCATTCGGAATTGAAAAGGTTCATCACATTTTTTACATCAAAGCTAAGTCTTAGTTTGTGCCCAACGTTTCCTGTTTTAAATGAAAAATCATGTTTGTAGCTAAAATCAACACGATGTACCCAAGGAGAATATACGCTATAGGCTTCAGCATACTTACCTTGTTGATTGCTTAAATAGTCATTATTATGAACATAGTCCATAAAACGTGTTTTATCATCTTCAGAAACAAAGCGGAATTCGTTGTTTGCTACTTCACCGTCTGTTGGGACGTAGATAGCATCGTAGTTGTAGCCATCATTATTAATATCATTTACCGACATGTATGAGTAGTTACGGCCACCTCGCCATCCTTCATAAATAAATCCATAGTGGTTACCACTCTTATCATGTGCTGTAATTGATGCTATAAGACGATCAGGAGTAGTGTATTGTGAATTGTGCAATTTAATATGATTTGGACCTTCTACGGTAGGAACATAAGTAAATGCAGATTCAGCATTAGAACCCGGCATACCGGTAAGATCTTTAGATACAGTATGCGTATAAGCAGCCATCACACTAATCCATTCTGCAGGTTTGGCATTTAAAGTAATATTGGCCGACCAGCCATAACCTTTACTTGTATTTTCTAAAACAAATGCTTTTGTGTTTGTACGGTAGCCATCAGGATAAATAGGACGGTTGTCAACACCGTTAAAACGAGCAAATCCACCTACGTTTGGAATACTCCAGTCGGACAGAGTAACTCCGTTTATTGTTTTATTGTAGATCCCTTCTATTGTTGCTGAAAAAGGGAAAGATGTTGGAAAAGCATAATCAACAGCAATTGAAGTTTTCCATACTTGTGGCATTTTAAATTTTGAATCTACAGCTGATATAGAAGAAGGAACGGTTCCGTCTTCAGGTGAAATAGTAGTGGGGTAACCTAATCCAGCCAATTTATTATATAGTGCTGAAATTGTTGGATTCCCGTTAGCATCTGTAACAAGACCACCAGCAAATTCATCCATCGTAAAACCATTATTAGCAGCATTTTGCTGATTAATCTGTGCCTGGTATTGCACCATACCGCCATTGGTAGGCATATTAGTAAAGAATACAAGTGGTAAATTACCCGCGAAAATACCAGTACCACCACGAACTTTCAAGCTTTTGTCTCCAAATGCATCCCATACAAAGCCAACTCGAGGAGAAAATATAAGGTTTGCATCAGGCCATTTTCCTGTATCAATACTACGGCCATTATAATCTAGATCTTTAATAGCTTGATTAGTTATCAAATCCGCATTGTTAAAAACAAGTGCATCAAGACGAAGTCCATAGGAGAGTTTGAATCTGTCATTAACACTCCAATCATCTTGAGCATATATTCCAAATTTATTACTTCTCACACGTGCTGCAGGATTAGTTTCACCATCGTAGCCATACGTTAAGTTTACAATTTCAGGAGTTCCACCGTTTAAGAATTCATCAAGACTTGTATATCGGTAGTAACCGGTACCGTTACGCATATAGGCATTATCTGCCATCTTATATTCGTAAGCAATACCCCCAAATATTTTATGATTCCCTAAATAATAGGTTACTTCATCTTTAATATTTATTACATCGTTGTGAACACCATTGTTCCAGGTAAATAACTCGTAACCAAAAGAAAGGTAGGCCTGGTCGTCCTTCAAAATATCAATAAATGGAAAAGGATCAGAATCTGTTCCACGAACATCATCAAGTTTTGAGTAGGTTGCCAAAAATTGGTTCGATATGTTATCTGATAATCGACTGTTTAAGTCAAATGAGAATGAATGAACAAGGTTATCCATTGAATACATCGAATTAGCATATGACATTGAAGCTTGCGACATACGTGCCTCAGACATACGAGTTCCTCCATCCATAGAGCTTGCATTAGGAGATCTCCAAGAAGAGTTCTTTGTATAGTTGTAACGTAATGCTAAACGATGTTTATTCGTAATATTCCAGTCAATTCGACCAAGTAGTTTAATGTTGCTTTCATCAGCAGGAAAATTGGTATAAGACCCTGTATTATAACCATATTCGCTACTAACAAAATCAGATACCTTTTGAAGGTCACTTTCTGTTGTTCGTGAAACAAAATTATCTGCATCAGCAACTCCATCGGTTGAAGCTCTCCATCGATTAGCAATGGTTGGTGTCTTAGCTTGTTCAGCATTAAAAAATACAAATAATTTGTTTTTGATAATTGGACCACCGAAAGTTAAACCATAAGTAGTATTACGATCTTTTTCGCGTGCACCTGCTATTTGTTGACCATTAACAGCATCTCCACGCATGTTTTCATTTCTATGAAATATATAAGCACTCCCTTTAAAAGTGTTAGTTCCCGACTTTGTAATAGCGTTTACACCACCACCAATAAAGTTAGTTTGACGCACATCATAAGGAGCAATAACAACTTGCAACTCATCAATTGCTTCAATGGAAATTGGATTACCTCCACCAGGAAGAGCATCGCTCAAACCAAAGTTATTGTTGAAATTAGCACCATCAACTGTAAAGTTAGCTGTACGACCATCTGCACCAGCAAAACTCATACCATCACCTCCATAAGGAGATAGGCGAGTTATATCTGTAACACTGCGACTAACTGACGGCAAGTTAACAATTTGGTCGTTTGAAATATTAGTTACAGCTCCGGTTTTTTCATTAGAAAATTTGGTACGAACTGCTGTTACCAGAATTTCATCTATTGATGTTGACTCATCTGAAAGAACAACATCCATTACATAGTTCTCTGCCAAACTTAGTGTAATATTGTTTTGAGTATAGTCACCATATCCAATAAACGAAACCGTTACTGTATAAGGACCACCTACACGCATACCGTTAAAATTAAATCGTCCCTCAAGGTTGGTTACTGTCCCATAAGTAGTTCCCGAAGGTGTATGTGTAGCAATTACCGTTGCACCTATTATGGTGCCTTCTGCATCAGTAACACGCCCTCCCATACTGGATGTTGTTACCTGTGCATTTGTTTGCAAAATGAAAAATGCCAAAAGCATAATCATAGATGCAAATAACCTAAATACTCTTTTCATGATAGATAGAATTAAATCAGTAAATATATTACAGTTTATAAGTATGTCTTTTTTAATATAAAAGTCTCAATTCGCATGCAAAACTCCGCATTCAGACCGACAGGTCGGTTTTATAAAGATTAAAATTGTGTTAATTTAATTTTAAATACTAAAAAGTTGAAGTGAAGTAATCAACATTTTTTTAATAGTTTTTAACAATTAGCTCTAAAAACGTTAATAAAGCAAAATTTACTTAATCTAATATTTCCCTTGTTTATTAGCTACTCCATCCCAATACATATCAAAAGCCTCATCAAATTCATCTTTAAAACTTTTTAAGGGCTTGGGTAGTGACAAGTAGTAATTAGCCATTGCACGCGTAAAAGCAAAATCAAAAAATGCAATCATATCGGTTTTATAAGCTTTAAGAACACCCATATTAACTTTCTGCATAATATTCTTGCGTGGCCCCTCAAGCGTATCCTCTACTCTACCAAAGTTTACTTTAACGTATGGACTTGATTCAAAAATATTGATATAGTAGAATTTCGAAGGATTTGATATGAACCATTTCACGATCTGACTAAACACACGTTTCGAATCTTCTTTCGGATTATCACTTGGTTTAGAGTCAACACACTTATCTTCTATCTCGAACATTAATTGTTTGTATATATCAATTATCAGCTGATCTTTACTTGATATATGATGATAAAGCGTTCCCTTTGCAATGCCAATTCGCTCAATTAATTCATTAACTGAAGCCGAGAACCCTTTCGCCACAAATAGCTCCATAGCACCTTCGTAAATCTGTATCTTTTTACTCATATATTATGTTCGTAAGTACAAGAATTTAATGCAAATGTACTTATTTTTTATATTTTTTAACATTAAGCACAAAAAAACTCCATTCAAATATGAATGGAGTTCAAGTCTTATCATCAAACAGCTATTAACCTAGCTCTTTCCAGGCCAAGGCGCTAGCGCCAACAATTGCGGCATCGCCAGCATCAAGCTCTGATTTCAGCACCTTAATTTTATTTTTAAATATTGGTAATAAATGATTTTCCATACTTTTAATAGTAGGCTCAAAAATTAAATCTCCAGCGGCCGTTGGACCTCCAAATAGGAAAATTGCCTCAGGACTCAAGTGATGAACCGTATCAGCAATACCTTGACCAAGATACTGACCAGTCAGTTCAAAGACTTCCAAAGCAACTTTATCTCCCTGTTTAGCTGCATCATAAATCATTTTAGAGTTTAAATCTTTAAATGATTTATCAGCCAACAAACTGTCTCCTGCGTTATACTTTGCTAATAACTCAAATGCAGTACGTTTCATACCTGGTGCCGAACAATACGCTTCGAGATGCCCAAGAGCACCACACCCACATAAACGACCACCAGGAATTAATGTAGTATGACCGCACTCTCCAGCGAAACCATCCGCTCCATACACCAAATCGCCATTCACAACAACTCCACTACCTACACCAGTACCTAAGGTATACATCACAAAGTTTTTCATTTCCTTGGCACCACCATAAATCATTTCACCAATGGCAGCTGCATTAGCATCATTTGTGAGAGCAACGGCTTCAATGTCTTCAAAATGTTTCTTAAGCAGATCAACTAAAGGCACAACCCCATTAAAAGACAAATTAGGAGCATACTCAATTGTTCCGTTATAATAATTTCCATTGGGTGCACCAATACCAATACCTAAAACTTCAATGTCTTCATTAATTAACTTAGCATTATCAATTAATTTACGAATAGCACCAGCCAAATCATTAATATAGCGATTAATATCACCATGATCAGGAGTCGAAATAGAATCTTTCGTTAACACATGTCCTAATTCATCTACAACACCGATAGCGGTATTAGTTCCGCCTATATCTACACCAACTGATACTTTTTTCATTTAATTAATTTTTAATTCGTTAATAACTATCTATTCAAAACAATCATGACTCTCTAATAAATTAGAAAGTCATGATTTTATTTTTTTAATATAAAAAGCTTAGCCCTTTTGGTGAACCTTAGAACCAACAAGTGCATAATACAAAATGTACAACTCACCAGCAATAACTAATGTCCAAGTCCATGCCCAATTTCCACCTAAGGCATCGGCCATCATACCTTGCACAAGTGGCAAGATAGCACCACCTAGTACACCAATCATCAAGACACCAGAAGCTTTAGATGTATATTTTCCTAAATCTGCTACAGCTAAAGAGAATATTCCACCCCACATGATAGAATGTAACATACCGATTACAACTAGGAACCAAGGATTACCAGTTACCATTGATATAATTACCAATACAGTTGCACCTCCAGAAGTGACTACTAACTGCGTTTTAGCTGAAATTTTACTTAAAGTACTACCAATTAAACGACCAACTAGCATACCTCCCCAATAAAGCATAGCCATGCGCGAAGCTGCCTCAGCAAAACTACCACCTAACCAGTCGGCATACATATTGATATTTGCTCCAATTGCCACTTCAACACCTACGTAGAAGAAAAGTCCAATCACTCCTAATTTAAGGTGAGAAAAAGACCAAACGCTCTTTTCAAGTTTTTCACCTGCTTCGTTCGTTGTTCCTTCAATATTAGGTAAGGTTAACTTACTTACAATAAATACAACAATAGCGATTGTAACAGCTAGTAAAACAAACGGCAATAACACTTGATTAATGTTTACATCTGCTATGGAAACACCACCAAAAACAATACCTGCAACAAAATATGGAGCAATGGTTGTACCAATTGAGTTGGAAGAACCTCCAATGGTAATTCGCTGAATTGCACTAGTTCCTTTTACATCACAAGCTGTTAAGTAAGGGTTGATTACAACCTGCATTACAGTCGCTGCCGAACCTACAACAAACGATCCCAAAAGAAAAACGAAAAATCCAACAGGAATTCCAGCAATTGCCGCCGCATTCTCCATTGATCCAATCCAAGCCGAACCTGCGCTAATCAATAAACCAAATACCATTAAAATCATGGCACGTATTAAGGTTTTCTTGTAACCATATTTATCAACCCACTTCGTTCCCGTTCCACCCATTACCGGATAAGCCAAAAACCAAGTAAAAGTTACTAAAATAGATAAAGTGTTTTTTATCCCTTGAATACTGTCTGCACCTAAAAAGGCCGACTCTAAAGGCTTTTGAAACTGCTGAAAAACAACCGTTAGAAATCCAACGATGAAAAATAAAAATACCATTGTTAAAAATGGCCCTAAATAACTCTTTTGCTGACTCATAATACTTTTAAATTAATACTTTTAAGTTTAGACTTATAAAATGCCTAATCTCTCAAAATTAGACAATACCTTATTCTTGCTTAATAATGTGTGCTTTTTTTCAATCCGAGCCGAAAATACCAAAATGATTTTAAACTCATCAATAAATAATGAATAAAACTTAAATTTGATAGCAATATAGGCGATTTTCTCTTCAATTAAGTAATTGCAAGGTTTGGAAATGATTAAATGTATTTCTTCTAAATAAGGAGCTAGTCCTACTACTCCGAATTTATTAATGTATTAAAAAAGGTCAACTCATTTGAGCCGACCTTTAAATATCTTAATTATCACAAAGCTTATTCTTCTACATCTATTGTTTTCTCATAGGCCTGATTATATGCATCAATGCCCTTAAATAGGATCTTGTATGGAGGTAGCAAAATTTCATCTAAACTATTTAAATCATAACTAAGGAATCCGTTATAAGTGGCACCCCAATAATCATCGTTATCTTTATGGTGAAATACAAGAGTATGTATCCCTTCTTCCTCGCTTTGCCCATCAGGATCGTAACTAACATTAAAATAATGGGGTTTGTTAGAAGCTCCAAAAGTCATATTCACATTTAAATACCTTCCGGAAATATAGACATCATTAAAGTGAACACCTGCATCGCCCAATGTATCACGATTAAGGTCATCAATCACAATAAGATCCTTAACTGTTATATCTTCAATTTCACTTATTGTAATTGTATAATCATAAGCCAATCCTTCCTCAGCCTTTACCGCATTCTTAAAAACAACCTTTACCCTCGTTCCTACTTCATACTCATAATCACCTGGTATTGAAACAGCTAATAACTTTTGGCCACTATCATTTATAATCAGATAATCATTGTCTAACATGGAAGTTACACCAATATTAATAATGGATTGCTCTGCTTGTTCATAACTAGTGTCCATGCACGACGATAAGGAGGCTATTAAAGCCACAAATACTCCAAAAAACAACTTCTTCATTTTTATAATAGTTTAATAGAAGATGAATATAATTTGGGTTGGTTGCTTTAAACAAATAAAAAAATTAAATTATTTTTTAATTCTCCAAATAGGTAACTTCAAGTTCGTATTTGGTAGAAAAATAACCACTAACTCCGCCGATACTTGATGGCAAAATTATAGTCGCCTTACTTCCTTCTCGCATGTGTTGAATGGCCTCATTTATTCCCAAGGCGACACCTGTTCCCTTCGCTGAATTACCATCATTTATAATATAAGTTGTATACACCGCTGGAGAAGGACTGTAGTAGTTCGAATCTAGTGCAACTTCAACAATTTCGCCACTTGTTTCATCGCGACCAATACTGTATACTTTGTAACGATAGCCAACTTGTTTAAACAAACCAACTGAATCAAGATCTGTAACCTTATTGTGAAATAGCATAAGTCCTGACTCACGTCTATGATCAACAGTATCGAAGGCAGATGCTGACATTACCTGCAAACGCGTCAAATCCCCATCTATCAATTCATTATAATAATCATCTAGCAATTTATTCTCAGCATCTATTTGTTCCTGTGGATTGTATGGATTATAATTATCCTCACAAGCCACTACAGTAAAAGCTAATAATGCTATTAAAAACAAGCTATATCTTAATGAATTACGAATCTTCATACGGTATCTTCCTTCTATTTTTTTTACAAGCATTTTTCATCATTGATGCAATGCTTGCTTGTATTTATTAAGTCAAGTTAAACGACCACAAAGAAAACCATTTTTCCGTAATCTTCAAACCAATTCCTTCTTTACTCACTCTTGTGTTCTGAACGATCAATTTTTATTAATTCAAGTTGATATAGTAAGATCGCTCTACCCGGTATTCTATCTCCATCGCCAGACAGACCATGTGCCATATTTGGTCGTAAAATAAAACTGGCTTCATCCCCCTCACTCATCAATAAAATTCCCTCTTCAATTCCTGTTTCAACACTTCCTTTGCCAACCTCAAAACTCCACATGCCATTCTTTTCAGAAGAATAACAAACAGCACTATCCATCAACATAATCTTGTAATTAAGATGCACCATGTCTTTCTCCCGAGCAGTCTCTCCTACTGAATCTGAATCTATCTTATACCATAATCCCGTTTTACTTTGTTGCATTTCAATGCCAATGGTATCGAGATAATCGCGAATTACTTTATTCTCAAGATCAACTAAATTTCTATTGTGTTCCAACAACATCTCACGGGTAATCACCTTTTTTTGCTTCTGTT
Organism: Carboxylicivirga fragile; assembly: GCF_050589805.1. Classification (NCBI taxonomy): domain Bacteria; kingdom Pseudomonadati; phylum Bacteroidota; class Bacteroidia; order Marinilabiliales; family Marinilabiliaceae; genus Carboxylicivirga; species Carboxylicivirga fragile. Next base: position 23,223 of record NZ_JBNGOY010000019.1, read on the forward strand.
TCTTCTGCTTACACGAAAAAGTAAAAGCCAAAGAAATACATGCAACAATCAGAAATACATTTCTAAAAACCATGTTCATCGCAAAACTCTTTTAAGGTTGTTTTAAAACGCTCAATAGTATCGCTTAAGGATAGTTTAGACTCTCCACCCGCAGCATTAAAATGACCACCACCGTTAAAATAAGTTTCGCTAAACCTGTTAGCAGGAAAACCATTACGCGAACGAAATGAGGCTTTTACCAAATTATTCTTTTCAGTAAACATAGCAGAAACCTGAACTCCTTCGATCCATAAAGCCTGATTAACAAACCCTTCCGTATCTCCCGGCTTAAAATTAAAACGTTTTAATTCATCCTGTCCTAATGCAATAAAGGCAGCTTTCTGTTTTGGCAAACGTTCCATTTTAGTGCCCAATGCGTAGCCCAGTAAACGCATACGATCAAAGGAATTGTTATGGAAAATCATGTGATGAATATGCTCCTTATCAATTCCCATACCCAGTAGCTTAGCAACTATTAAGTAGGTATCAGGCCGACTTGAATTATAGTTTAACGATCCGGTATCTGTCATGATACCAGCATAAATACATTCCGCCGCTTCTTTAGTTATTGAAGTTTCAAATCCTGACTCAATTAATACCTGAAAAAGCAGCTCACAAGTAGATGACGCTTCTGGTACACTTATTTGAACCGCTGCCGTTTCATTTTCAGGGTAAGGATGGTGATCAATCATTATTCGTGGCGTCGTGTCTTCTTTAAAAAACGCCTCCATACACTTAATCCTTGATAAGGCATTAAAATCAAGAAATATAACAAGGCCTGCTTCGCTTATTAATTGCTGTGCTTTCTTTACATTTTTATCGTAAATGAGCACATCATTTACACCATGCATCCAATTTAAAAAATCTGGAAACTCGTTGGGAGAAATAACAACAGCCTCCTTACCCATATTTTTTAAAGTATTACACAGTCCCAGTGAAGAACCTAAAGCGTCGCCATCAGGATTATTGTGTGGAACAATTACAAGCTTTTGAGTGTTGTTTACGTAGGATTTGAAAAAATCTATTTGAGATTGGTGTTTGATGTCCATCATTATTTTTAACTTAGAGTTGCAAAGATAAATAAATTGATAGGATAACATTAAACCCTTGAATAATTTAAATATTTACCATTTTACAAATAAATCTACTACAAATGGCAGGAATTAAAACACTTACAATGATTAAGCCAGGCGCCGTTAAAAACAGACACATTGGTGCTATTTTAAATATGATTGAAGAAGCGGGCTTTAGAATATCGGCTATCAAATCCGTTAAACTAACAACAGAAGATGCTGAGGAGTTTTACGCAGAACATAAAGAACGTCCATTCTTCGGCGATTTAGTTGACTTCATGTCATCGGGTCCAATTGTAGCAGCAATCCTATTAAAAGACGATGCTGTTGCTGATTTCAGAAAATTAATTGGCAGTACCGATCCTCAAGAAGCTGAAGAAGGCACAATCAGAAAAACCTTTGCGATTAGTAAATCTAAAAATGCCATCCACGGATCGGACAGTGATGAAAGCGCTGAACGTGAATCAACTTTCTTTTTCAGTAAGAAAGAATGGTTAGAAAAACACCCGTAGCTTAATTAAATACTCATAAAAATATTAAGAGGCTACTTCAATTTTGAAGCAGCCTCTTTTGTATGCATTTAAATTAGCTTTAAACTAGTTATCCAAATCCTTAAGCATTTCCTCAACTGCTTTTTCCAATTGTTCATCACGCCCTGTAATCATTACCTCATAAGTATTTTTCACTTTTACATCTGGCTCCAGTTGTTGATTCTCCAAATAATCTCCATTCATATCTTTGGCACCAACCTGTGGAATCCCAAACACCAATGTATTATCCTGTAAGGTTTCCCACCATACAGCAGTCATTGTACCAGGGACTGGCATTCCAACCAGTTTACCAATTTCCAAAGCATTATATGCGAATGGGAAGGCATGGGCATCAGAGTAATTACCTTCACTAATTAAAACCGATGAAGGTTTGTTCCATTTGGCAATAGGTTCTGATCCAAAAAACTTTCCTCCAGGATAATAATCCACATAGCGCTTACCACTTAAGAAAGTTACCAAATCATCGTGTAGCCATCCTCCGCCATTAAAACGCGTATCAACAATTAAAGCTTCTTTATCGTGATTACGCCCCAGTACCTCAGAATAAAATTCTCTGAAACTACTTGAGTTCATTCCTCTAACATGTACATAACCGATTCTACCATTAGATAAACGTTCGGTCTCTTCTCTGCGTTGTTTGATCCATCGCTCATACAACAATTGATTTGTTTGTCGTAAAGAAATTGGTTTAACAGTTTCAGTCCAGCGCTTTCCATTTGCAGGATTGTGCAAACTAAGTAAGGTAGCTTTACCTGACTTATGATTCATTAATTGAAACAGCTTGGTGTGTGTATCCACATCAACACCATCAATTTCTTCAACAACAACACCAGCTTTAATCGCAGATCCCTCTTTAAGCACTGGACTTTTATCCATTACTTCTGCTATTTTCAAGCCATTTCCAACATAATCGTTATCAAAAAATAAACCTAAATAAGCAGTTTGATCTCCACCAGAAGCCCTATCACGATAACGAGCGCCTGTATGTGAGCCATTCATTTCTCCAAGCAATTCACTTAACATTTCGGCATAATCGAAATTGTTATTAATATGCGGTAAAAATCGCTTATACTCTTTTTTGTAGAAATCCCAGTCAACTCCATGCAAGTCGCGTCGATACCACTTACGACTAACTTGACGCCATACATGCTCAAACATAGCTTCACGCTCAGCTTGCTTATTTAAATATAGTTCAGCACTGTAACTAACTGGTTTTGTTTTATTATCCTTAGTACTAATTTTAGTTATTTTTCCACCAGAGAAAACGAATAAATTATTAAAGGTTGAATCGGCTTGCATAAAACCACCTCGCCCTCCGAGAGAAGCTACTTTTTTGGTTTCCTTCTTCTTAAAATCGTGCAACCAAAGATCATGACCTTTTTCAAATCGTGACAAATAATACAACTTATCTCCTTCGGGCGATAATAAAGCTCCAGCCAAACTAGAAGAGTGAATGGTTAAACGTTCAAATCTGTCTTCAATATTTTTAAGATTAACATCAATTAAAGATTCCTTTTTAGCATCTTCCTTTTCTTCATCATCCTTTTTAGCATTTTTCTCAGCTGCCTCTTTTAACTCCAATTCTTCTTTACTCAGCTTAAACTGATCATAGCTCTTCTGATTTAAGAACATGGCGTACACATCATCGTGCGCTCCCCAACTTCCATGACTACGCAAACCGTGTTTATCGGTAAACCAAATAAGTGCATTACCACCCATCATCCATTGAGGTCGTGAATCACCATAACCACTTTTGGTTAAGTTAATTACTTCACCTGTTCCATCGGAAGACACCAAACCAACTTGGTTTATCACCCAGTGATGCGGACAGTATGATAAAGTAAACCACTTGCCATCAGGTGACCACTGATACCACTGATCGCCATCGCTATACGAGTAATTATACTTTTCATCTACGATTGATCGAACAGCTTTTGTTTCCAGGTTAACCACCTTAAGTGCAACCCGATTCTCTAAAAAAGCAACTTCTTTGCCATCAGGTGAATAATGTGGCTGAAAGGTTTCCGCCTCAATTTCCAAAATAGCTTTTTCTTTTATCACAGTAGAGTTAGCAAAATACAACTCATCTTCATCAACAATACTAGATGAATATAAATTCCAGCTACCATTTCTTTCTGATGCATAAACCAATGAACGACCATCAGGGCTAAAACTAACCGAACGCTCCTGCTCAGGCGTATTGGTTACTCGCTTGGTAGTTCCGTAATCAACCGATGTTACAAAAACCTCGCCTCTTGCAATAAAAGCAATTTCTTTACCATTGGGCGACAAATCCATTTCATTTGCCTCGCGGCTCAATTTCATGTATTGCAAATCATCGCTATTAAAATCAAGTTCAATAGTTATATCTACTTTTTTAGCTTCGCTTCCATCCTGTTGTGTATAGATTTCTCCATTATACCCATAACACATTAAGTCATTATCAGCAATGCTCAAAAACCGAACTGGATGCTTTTCAAAATTCGAAACAGCAGAAACCTCCTCAGGCTTATTCAAATTAAGTTTGCAGACATTAAAGGAGCCAAATTGCTCACTTAGGTAATAAACAGTGTTTTGATCAGCTGCCAAAACAGGCTGACGATCTTCACCTTTGAACTCGCTTAACTGAATATGCTTTTGGCTATTAATATCGTATTTCCACAAATCACGAGTTACCGCAGATGTGTGATGTTTTCGCCATTCATTTTCATAACCTTTTACATCCTGATACACCATAAAACTGCCATCCTTGCTAACTCTTGCTAATTCAGCAGGTGTAGTTAACATTTGCGACACATCCGATGTTTCAATGTCAACTTTATATAATTCGGGAAAACGACCATAGGGGAATTGAGCACTATTAACATCATCTAATATTTGAGCTGAAAATAAAATAGAACTTCCATCAGGTGTAAAACTACTTGGTTCTTCACGGTTAGAATGATAAGTCAATCGACGTGCTTTACCTCCTTCTGAAGGAATAATATACACATCAAAATTACCATGACGATTTGACGCAAATGCAATGTAATCACCATTAGGTGACCATACTGGCTTGTAATCGTAAGCAGCATGTATCGTTAAAGGAATTGCTTCACCACCCTGCGCATTTACCTTGTACAAATCGCCTTTATAAGTAAAAACTATTTCTTGTCCATCAGGCGAGATGGAAGGATAACGCATCCATAAAGGCTGTGCTATACTTTCAAAACTAAGACCACAAATAAGCAGTAATACTGCCAATTTAAAAAACTTCATATTAATTGGGTTTAAATTTAAACTACAATATCTAAGTCAATAAAAAGATGAAACTCTATCTAATTATTCTTTTTGAATGGGGTACAACTTTACAGGAACCAAGTATTAATCAAACGACTACTTGCGTAAAATTGTTCTTAGGAAATGTATAGCACGACTTATTAGGCCTAAATGTAATAAATTTCTAAATAAAATAGTCACAAAAAAAGCTCTGTCCAATTAAGAACAGAGCTTTATTTGTTTTTATGAGAATAGTTTATCCTACTATTTCAATCAATTCAACTTCGAAAATTAAAGTTGCAAATGGAGGAATAACCTGACCAGCTCCACGCTCACCATAACCTAATTCGTAAGGAATATAAAGAATCGCTTTACCACCTTCTTTCATCAATTGCAAACCTTCAGTCCATCCTGGGATAACTCCATTTAAAGGAAACTCAATAGGCTCTCCCCTATCCACAGAACTATCAAATTTAGTTCCATCCATTAAAGTACCTGTATAATGTACTTTTACTGTGTTAGTCGCTACTGGTGAATTACCGGTACCTTCTTCTAATACCTTATATTGTAAACCACTGGCAGTAACTTGTACACCTTCTTTTTTTGAATTTTCAGCTAAAAATTCAATACCTGGCTTTCTTTGCTCGTAAGAAAGAATATTATTGGCTTCTTCCATTGTTAATTGAGCAGTATCCTTTAAAGCTTCACGCAATCCTGCAGCAGCAGCATCTGCATCGATATTTTCAATATTCTTTAATTGACTAGCTATCATTACTCCATAGCTATAACTCAAGCTATCATTTTGTGTTTCTAATTTGGCAGCTTGGTTGCTTGCACCTGGTTGACAAGCTACAACTCCTAATACAATACCTACACCTAAAGCTAATTTTGAAATTAATTTAATCATGTCTTTGTTTAATTTTATTTGGCTCAAAGATATTTAAATTGTTGAATAAACAGTCTTCTACAACGAAGATTACAATCAAAATCAGATGCACAAAAAAAGGTGTCGAAATTACTTCCGACACCTTAGTCTATAAATAAAATCTAATCAATTCTTATAAAAACTCGTAGCGCACAAAGGCTTCAAAGGCTTCATACTCGGCCATTCCAAGTGCATTGTATAAATTAGCTGTTCCACGGTTTCGATCTTCTGCACGTTGCCAGAACTCACGATTATCACCACCTAAAAACATTGCTCCATCCTTCTGAGACTGGTGCTTGAAGATAGCATTACGTTTGCGAACCAACTCGTCCGGGCTAATAGGAACAGCCATCTCGATGTTATTAATTTCCCACTCATGCCATGCTCCACGATACAACCAAACCCAGCAGTCTTTCATCCAGGCTTCTTTCTTAAGCTGATCGATGGCTTTAAAAATAGCATCTAAACACACACGGTGTGTTCCATGCGGATCAGACAAATCGCCTGCTGCATATATTTGATGCGGTTTAACCTCTTTAATTAAATCGGCTATTATTTTAATATCTTCTTTACCAATAGGTTTCTTTTCTACACCACCAGTTTCGTAAAATGGCATATGTAAGAAATGCGCATTTTCATCTTTAACATTGGCATAACGACATCCGGCTTTCGCTTCTCCAACACGTATCAAACCTTTAATTCGTCTGATCTCAGGCAAATCAACCTGATCATGTTTCTTGTTTGCCAAGAACTTACGAATTTTATCGTGCTCTTCTTTCAAGACTTTATTATCGCCACCCAATCCTTGAACATAGTCGCCAATAAAATCGATATAACGCAATACATCATCGTCAGAAACAGCCAGGTTACCAGACACCTGATAAGCCACATGAACCTCATGCCCCTGGTCTACTAAACGTAGCATGGTTCCTCCCATTGAAATTACATCATCATCGGGATGTGGGCTAAATATAATAACACGCTTAGGAAACGGCTCCTTACGTTCAGGGCGATAGGTATCATCTGCATTTGGCTTACCTCCTGGCCAACCGGTTATGGTATGCTGTAACTCATTAAATATCTTGATATTTACCTGATACGATGAACCTTTCTCTGCCAAGATATCACCCATACCGTTATCGTTATAATCACGATCGGTTAGCTTTAAAATTGGCTTATTCACTTTTTGACAAAGCCAAACAACCGCTTTCTTAATCAAACGATCTGTCCACTCTACACTATCAATTAACCAAGGGGTTTTCACTCTAGTTAATTCATTGGAAGCTGCTTCATCTAATATTACTTTACAATTTTCATGATTCTGTAAAAACGATGCTGGCACCTCTTCTATTACATCACCTTCAATTGTTTTCTTAATAATATTGGCTTTTCCTTCACCCCAAGCTAATAAACGCACACGCTTGGCATTAAGAATGGTTTTAACCCCCATTGTAATGGCTTTGCGCGGTACCTTATCTTTACCAAAGAAATCAGAAGCTGCTTCAGTACGTGTTATATCATCCAATGATACAATACGTGTAAGCGAATTACCAGATGCACCCGGTTCGTTCAAACCAATATGCCCTGTACGTCCAATACCTAATATTTGAATGTCAATTCCACCTACCTTTTCAATCTTTTCTTCATAGGCACGACAGAAATCATATATCTTTTCTTGCTCTATAGTACTATCTAAATCATTAATATTTTCTTGAAGTAGATCAATGTGATTGAAAAATGTTTCACGAATATTTCTACTAAAACTTTGTAAAGCTTTAGGCGCGATAGGATAATACTCCATCACATTAAATACCACTACATTTTTGAAACTTAAACCTTCCTCTTTATGAAGGCGAATTAATTCTTCGTATACTTCGCTTGGCGCAGAACCAACAGCTAAACCAAGTACACATTTATTACCTTCTAATTCTTTAATTTTTATTATCGAAGCTATTTCAGAAGCAACAGCTTTAGACCCATCGGTTGACGATCCATAAATTTTTGTAGAAATGTTTTCGTGCTTTGTGATCAGGGCCCTTAAATAAGGATCATTGTGATACCCCTCGTTCTTAAATTTTCCCGCCGGCGAAATCTTCTGATTGAATTTTTCTATCATGACAATTCTAGTTAGTACAATTTTAGTTTTAAGAGAGCTACAAATTTATAATTTATAATGATTAAAAACAGTGAAAAACAAAGATAAAATAACTAAATAGTGTTAAAATATAAGCTTTCGAAAGCTTTCACTTAGCTTTTAATTCAAAACCATGCCTGTTTGTAGCATTATAAATTAACCACTATTAATAACAAGCAGTAACTTCAAAATGTTGATCTAGGTGTTTAATTTGGAATAATTGAATTGTAAATGATGTCCTGAATATTTGTGCGAACATTCATTTCTATGAGCTTCTTGTTATAAGCTCTTGGATGAATTCGGTTGGATAGAAAGATGTATATTAAATCGTATTGAGGATCAATCCAAAGAATGGTTCCCGTAAAACCCGTATGCCCGTATGAAGCAGGAGAAGCTAGGCGTGACACAGGACTAGACTTATCAGGATCATGTTCAGGCTTATCCACCCCTAAACCTCGTCGGTTGGTGTTATTCTGGCGTTTGGTAAAATGCTCAATGGTAGCAGGATTAAAATACTCTACCCCTCCATACTTTCCTTTATTTAAAAAAAGTTGCGACATTTTTGCCAAATCTCCTGCATTGGCAAATAAGCCAGCGTGAGCCGATACTCCGCCCATCATGGCAGCACTTTGATCGTGCACATAGCCGTGTAGCAACTCTTTTCGAAAGCCCAAATCCTTTTCACTGGGAACAATTTCGTTTAAGTCAAAACTACTTAATGGATTATAAACTAAGCTATTTGCACCTATCCTATTAGAATAGTTCGCTTCAAACTTATGATCAAGATTATGCTCCATTAAAGGCTCAATTGCTTTTTCAAGTAGATGATATCCTAAATCGCTGTATAGGTATTCCTTAGTCTCACGAAGTTCAGAAGCATATATATGAGCTAACATTGAATCTTTATAAAGTTCACTCATATACATATTAGTCGATAATTCAACCGTATGCGCAGAATCTGGTTTTCGACTGAATACATCAGGCCTATAGCGCGCATGTCTATTCTGATACAACCAGTTATCAAGCTTTATGTTATAGGTTGATGAATACCTTCTACTAAAAAGAGGTTTGTCCCTTAACGATTCCTTATTAATGGCATTCCGATGAAAAGGAATGTAACTTCTTAAACCGCTTTCATGTAGCAACAACTCTGATATGCTTATATCTTTTTTATCTGTAGTATCAATCTCCGGAATATATGTTTCCAGCCTTTCATCCAGGTTTAGTTTTCCTTGCTCAACCAACTGCATCACAACCGGAAAAGTCACTGCAATTTTGGTTAAGGAAGCAACATCGTACAAATGATTGTTTTCTACGTTTCGTTTATTAGAATAGGTATGAAAGCCATACGATTCCTGATATACAATACTTCCAGAGCGAGCAATTAATAATTGAGCTCCAGGAGTAGCCTTCTCTTTTATAGCTTCTCTTATTAATTCATTAATTTTCGAAATTGAGTCTTGGGGAATACCTGCATATTCAGGAAAGCTAAAACCGATGCGCGTTTTTTGAGTGCTGTGTCTTTTGAACCCTTGCTCCAGCAATTCCTTTCCATTAAGTCCAACTCCATTAACACTTAATCCACCATATAAGGCTTGAGCCATCAAATCCCAAGTATGATACATACCTTGCTCTGCAATAAGAACGACATCAAACATTTGCATCAAGGAGGAATTAAAGAATGAGGCTGACTGTGCACTTACCAAAAGTACTTTATAACATTTTTTAGGTACTTGGTTTAATCGTATTTCCTCTGTTATGCTAATTAAACTATCTGGCGAATCGCACAACATTATCAGCAAACTATCTGCAGATGTTATGTCACCGACCAATCGTGTTTTTGGTTTGTAAAACTTTGCTCTATTCAAAAAAATATCATTTTTCTGAGATCGATAATCGCGTATTACACCATCAACAGCATTAATTTTATCGCCAGGTAAATCATTTGTTTTCGAATACATCGACATCGAATGTTGATACACTTTATAACGCAATATCAATTGCTCCGAAATCAATTCTTTATCTGTTGACTTAATATGATGACGATTAAGCTGTCCTATCTTAGAATTACGTCTTTCAAGCGCTTCATCTAACAACGATTCTTCTATGAGTTTATCCTTAAAAGCACGAACTAATTGTTTATGATCCAATTCAAAGTCATCGGAATAGAAGAGAATATCCTGCTTCAATAACTCTTCGAAAGAAACACCTAGTTCAACTTTTTCAATTCCAAGAACATGTTCAAAATCAAAATCGGGCGCGGGAAAAATTGTTTTCGGACCGGTAATCTCATAATTTAATTCATGTTTAGAAGACAAAATTGATAATAAATCATCCGGAAATGTGTGCAGCTTAAATTTCGAATTATTTAAAAGTGTATCCTGGTATAAATACATGGTAGTTATCTTTTCTTCATCAGAAATAACTACACCATTGGCATTGTTCGTAACACTGTATTTTAAAGCAGCGTCAACAAAAGATGTCCTTATAGCACTATTATTAATAGAATTCAACAAGTCAGCAGGTGGAGATGGAATGGTTAAAGAATCAACACCAGCTTCACGGAAATCAATAAGGTATCGTAAATTATTAGTTCCGTTCTTCTCAACTGGCAAGCGCCTGTTTATAATAAACCCTGGTAAAACATACGTATTCGAAACATTCTCTGCTTTTACAACAAATAATTGAGCCAACTTCCACTCCAGACTATCCTCAACAATAACAGTTTCCTGCGAAACCATTCCAAAGCATACAATACAATGAAATACCATTGTTATTATAGCCACCTTCAATCTTCCCATATAATAATATAATCTCCTACTTTTCAACAATACGCACGAAATTATACAATCTATTGCCAGCATCAAAGAACTTTTAATATTATAAAACACAAAGGTATTTATTGAATAATGAAAGAATAAATAGCGTTTTTATAACTTTAATTAGTAGTTTTGTGTTTAAGTATAGTCATGTTTTTAGATTCATTTTTGGATAATTCTAAAACAAACTATATTTTAGAATGATTAAAGTGGGTACTAATCCGATCTTATAATAACATGAGTGGAACTGATTCGTTAAATAATTCACTGGTTCAGAACTGGGAAGACAAAGTAATTTTAGTTGTTGAAGATGTTGATACAAATAAAATATTCTTTGATGCAGCTTTACGTAAAACAAATGCTAAAATTTTATGGGCTAAAGATGGCAAAGAAGCCATTACACTATTTCAGGCCAATAGAATTGATTTAGTATTAATGGATCTTCAGTTACCAATAATGGATGGCTACACTGCCACTCGTGAAATCAAAAAGATTGATGCTGAAATTCCTATTATTGCGCAAACAGCTCACGTGATGTCGGGAGAGCGTGAAAAATGCTTAGAAGCGGGGTGCGATGATTATTTACCCAAACCGATTCGATTACAAATATTGATGGATACATTATCTAAATATCTTAACAAATAAAAAAAAGCTGCCTTAGGGCAGCTTTTTTTATGCTATAATATTTTCACTTCTGTTCGTCTGTTCTTAGCTCTTCCCTCTTCAGTATCATTAGAATCAATTGCCTGACTCTGTCCGTAACCTTTGTAACTTAATTGTTCCTTGGCAATACCGCCTGCAATCAAATAATCGTAAACCTGCTTAGCTCTTCGTTTAGCCAACTGCTTATTGTACTCAACACTACCAACATTATCGGTATGGCCACCAATTTCAACTTTTATGCTTTCATTCAATTGTAACAACTTTATTACCTGATCCAACTCTACATTTGAACTCTCTGCTAACAGATAAGAATCTGTTTCGAAAAATACGTTTCGAAGAATTATGCGCTCTCCTGCTTTGATCTTACTCAAATAAACATCTAATACCTGAGGGTTATCAACCGAGGCTTCGTCGGCAACATTAAAATAACTCGAATAAAACAAATAACCTTCTTTCTCAACACTCAAACCATATTGCTTACCACTTGCCAAGCAAAATAAAAATTCACCTGAAAAGTCGGTTGATTCGGCATTTACTACAGTTTGTGCCTCATCTATATCGTTGACCTTTAAATAGGCATTTAATTGTTCCTTTGTATCCTTATCAAACACACGGCCCTTCACGTAAGCAGCAGGAATTGGACGTATCTCTTGCGGCATTTCAAACTTGTAGATATCCTTACCCGTATTTTTTTCACTTAAACCATCTGAAGAAAAGAAGGCCATATCACCTTTTGCATTAATTACCAAACCGATCTCATCATTTGAAGTATTTAAAGGGTAACCCAAATTTTGAGGTTCTTGCCAGTCTCCATTGGCCTTCAATCGTGTTAGAAATAAATCCATCTTTCCCATTCCTGGCCAAGTATCCGACGAAAAGTAAAGTGTTTGATTATCGTGATGAATAAATGGCGAGTTTTCATTTCCAGAAGTATTCACATTGCTGCCCAAATTCTCAGGCTCGCCGAAAAAAGGGGAACCATCACGTTTATAACCGATCAGTCTTGATTTCCAAATATCTTTTTGTCCTATACCCCCGGGACGACTACTAACAAAAAACAAAGTTCGACCATCGGCTGAAAAACAAGGTTGTGACTCCCAAAAAGGTGAATTAACAGGTCCGCCAATATTTACCGGTTTACTCCAGCCATCAATGGTTCTTTTTGAGAAATAAATATCGCAACTACCTTTGGTATCATTTCGACCACAGGCGGTGAAGAACATCCAATTCCCATCCGCACTAAGTGTTTGGGCACCCTCATTCAGATCGGTATTAATTGAAACCACTTCAACCCGATCTGTCCAATCTGCATTTAAATAATACGAAGTGTAAAAATCTTCACGAAAATTAACAACATTCTTCTGAAGGTCTTTTTCTATAAATGCTTGCTCATTACGTGGAACCAGCACCGTATAGATTAGATGCTCACCGTCAGCACTTATACTAGGCCAATACTCATCGTAATTACTATTAATTTTATCACCCATATTAATAGGCTCGAACGGAACAGGATTCTTTATTGCTTTATCAGCAAAATTTGCTTTTACAATATAAGCATCAGCTTTAGCCTTCGATCGTTTCGAACGTGTTTTAGCCTTGTAACGGTTCAACCAATCTATCGCAACCGCATACTCACCTGTATTAAATTTGGCAACTCCCATGTTATAAAAAGCTGAAACAAAATAAGTGCTATCAATTGCTATAGCCCGCTCAATACAAGCTATCTCCTTTTCGTATTCCGCCTTTCTAAAATAAATATCTGCTTTTAACAAATAGGCATCTATAAAATTCTTATCCTTTTTAATTGCATCGTCCAATAAACCAAGAGCTTCATCCACCTTGTCTTTTGTGTACATCTCGGTAGCAGAAGTATAAATGGCAACTGCTTTTTTAGATTTCGTATGAAGGCTCCATTTATCTTTTTTTTGCGCTTTAGATGGAATACAAACCACCATCAATAATATTAGAGTGGATAAAACATTTGCCAATGAAAATTTCAATCTCATTATATACATTTAAAATTATTATCGTAGCATCTGAGTACTTGCTTTACAATTACGTACTATGATCGTGATAAAAATACAATATAATCAAATACATCTATTTAAAACAGACTAGCTAAATAAGCAAAGCAAAATTAGCGCTTTATCCAGAACAATTTATCTACTTAGTAATTTATGATGTAAACAATTATCAAACAAGGAGCAAATAATGCTTTATAGCACCTCAATTAATGCTTCGTCTTTTAGCAAGATTACTATTTTTGCAATTCTAAAAAATGCGGATAAACGATGGAGTTGGTAGATAAAGATTGTAAAAGGTGTAAAAAGTGTGAGCGAATATGTCCGACAAACACGCTTAATATAGATAGTAAAAATACCCATGGTGATTATTGTATTGAATGCTATCATTGTTTGGCCGTGTGCCCCAACAAAACTGAAAACGATGAGCATGTATTAGGTTCCAATTTCCAATATAGCATACAGCCTTACGACTTTGAGCAACTTATGCAACAACGGCGCTCTAATCGCGATTTTAGTTCAAAACCAATTTCAAATGAGCTACTGAGTGAATTTATTAATAACATGCGCTTTAGCCCAACTGCAAGTAATGCTCAAAAATTAGAGTTTACCGTAATTACAAACAAAGCCTTACTTCAATTAATAAACGATAGTACAATCAGTACTTTAAGTAAAACTTTCAAAAAAAGCGTCAGCCCCATTACAAAACCATTGATAAGCACATTTCTAGGGAGGAAAGCTTATACCGGACTTGAGAAACTAAAAGGAAAATTCCTTAAGAAAGCTGCTTTTGATCCGAACATGATTTGTTATAACGCGCCCGCTTTAATTCTTATTCACTCTAAAAAAACACCAGGAGGCATGCCACTTCAAGATGCCAATATTTGGTTAGGAATGGCTACACTTTACGCTGAACTATTGGAATTAGCAAGCTGTATTAATGGTTACATTGTTAATGCTGTTCAACGAAACAAAACTTTGAAAAAACAAATGCAGATACCCGATGATCATCAGTTACATGCTGCTTTGTTAATCGGTCGTTCAAAAAAGAAATTTAATAACAGAGTTGATCGAAAAACACCGCAGGTTAATTTCATCTGATATTTAGAAACGGGCTATATACCTGGTACTACTTCTATACCTTCAAGATCGCTCAATATTTTGAAAGCATCGGATTGTTTTGATCCGCAAAAGAGTTTTTCTGCTTTAAAGCCAGCACAAACCAATGGCCGCTCAGGATGCGTGAAAATTGCACAGCAATAATCATCCTGCAAATGTATACACCTCTCTCCTGCAACTTTGCCATTTGGCAAACCCGGTATAGCCGATGAAATACTTGGCACAATACAACAAGCCCCACAATTCTCTCTACATTCCATTCAATTGTTCTAATTCTATGCTTTGATAATTTTCAGGGCACAAAAATAAACTATTTATTAAAACATTGCTTTAATTTGCATCAGCTATAAAAAGAAACATATGAAATTCACTCTTCCACTAGTACATGGCCGACTCATTAAACGCTATAAACGTTTCTTGGCCAATGTATTACTGGATGATGGAACAATAGTAACGGCCCATTGCACCAATAGTGGATCGATGAAAAGTTGCATCGAGGAAAATGCGGAAGTCTACCTCTCTCCAGCAACTGACCCAAAGCGCAAAACAAAGTACACCTGGGAAATGATTTTAATTGAAGGATCTTGGGTTGGCGTTCACACAACTCATCCAAATCAAATAGTCTATGAAGCAATCGTCAATAATGAAATTCCACAATTAAAGCACTACAACAAGGTACAGAGGGAAGTTAAAGTAAAGGATAGTCGACTGGATATTGTAGCTATGAATGAGGATGAGACTTGTTTTATTGAAGTAAAGAATGCCAGCATGAAACAGGGCAACAGCGTTCTGTTTCCTGATGCTGTAACATCTCGTGGCAAAAAGCATCTGCATACACTTATTTCACTGAAAGAAGAAGGGTACAGAGCAGTTATGGTATATTTAATTCAGCGTGTAGATGTCGATACATTTGGTGTAGCTTCAGATATTGATCCTGATTATAGCTCAACCCTGAAACAAGCGCATGAAGCTGGCGTTGAAATCATTCCTCTACAGGCAAGAGTTACACCAAGTGAGATAAGTATAGTTCGTGAATTACCATATAGTTTATAGCATACACAGCTTTTCTGGCACATTACCTTTATCTTTTACTTCTGCTTACTTATAACGACTCTAAATTAAGTATTAGCAGCCAGCATTCTGCTTTCAAATATCTATCATATAATATATCTTTTCTATATTTAAAGCAATTAATTTAAACCAACCCTCATATGAAGAAGAGAAATTCCCTTTTAGTAGTATTACTATTGGTATGCGTCAGCACATTTGCATACAAAGCACCCATTAAATTTGGAAAAGTCACTCTGGAAGAATTAGAGATGACATCGTACGAACCTGACACATCGGCTAGTGCTGTAGTTTTATGTAAATATGGTTATTTTAACGGAAGCGATTTAAAATTTAAACGAGTAGAGCGCATTAAAGTCTTAAAGAAGTCGGGCACCGGTTATGCTGAATTTGTTCTTCCTGGAAGAGTCAGCGATACATTTAGAGGGCGTACCTACAATCTTGTTGATGGCGAAATAGAAGTCGATAAGCTTAAAAAAGAATCCATTTATAAAGAGCGTGTTACTGATAATCTATATCGCTACAGAGTTGCGTTACCTAATGTTAAAGTAGGAAGTGTATTCGAGTTAGAGTTTGTATCAATGGGATTACCAACAGAATGGACATTTCAAAGATCAATACCTGTTAAGTTATGTGAACTGATATTAGAAGAATCTACGTACATCGATTTTCGAAAAAGAATGGTTGGTTATGAACCACTAGCTATTTCGGATGGCAAAAGATTTGTTGCCAAAGATATGCCGGCTTTTAAATCAGAAGCTTTTTTAAACTCAAGAGACAATTACATAACTAAATTTGAATTTGATTTACAAAGTGTTAGTTACCCAGGACACTACAAATCGTATACAACTACCTGGGAAGCTGTTAATGATCGCCTAATGGATCATGAATATTTTGGTGGCACCTTAAAAAGTAGTGCTGGATACATTTCGGATATAGTAAAAGAAATAGAAGCCAAAGACCTCTCTCCACTAGAAAGAACAAAGGCAGCTTATGAAGCTGTAAAAGTTGTTAATTGGAACAACGAAGATTGGATCTTCACGAGCAGAAACAACTTAAGTAAACAATTCAAAGAGAAAGTAGGAAATAGCACTGATATTAATTTTATGTTATTGCACCTATTGAAGAAATTGGATATAAAAGCCCACCCTGTTGTGATAAGTACCAGAAGCAATGGGATGCTTAGTCCATTTTACCCAAGCTATGAAAAACTTGATTATACTTTAGTTTGTGCCACAATAGAAGACAAAGAATACCTGTTAGATGCCACGGAAAAAGAGCTCCCCTTTGAAATGTTACCACTACGTTGCCTAAATCAACATGGCAGGGTAGTTACTGATAAAGAAGGCAAATGGGTAGATATAACTCCAAAATTTAAAGAGCGTGAAACAATCTTTTTTGAATTGAACATCTCGGAAAAATTAGATTTAGAGGGAAAAGTAAGTTACAGTCGTAGTGGTTATGCTGCGTATGATTTCAGACGCGATTACAAAGAATATGCTGGCGAAGAAGACTATTTGACATCATTGGAATCAAAATACGATGGCTTACTTATTAAGGATTATTCAATTGAAAACATTGATGCTATAGATAAACCAATTAAAGACACGTATAATATCGAACTTAAAAACCGAATAGAGCGGATAAATGATATGATTCTAATAAATCCATTCTTACTGGAAACAATTTCAAGCAATCCATTCAAACTTGAAGAAAGAAAATACCCTGTCGATTTTGCTTTTTGCAGAAACAAGTATTTAATATCTAACATTACTATTCCAGATGGCTATGTTGTTTCAGAACTTCCCAAACCTATAAAAATTATAACACCTGATAAATCAGCATCCGTCTTAGTTCAGCACCAACAACAAGCAAACAAACTGGTAACGCTTTACAAATTCAATATTAACAAAACACTTTTCTTACCACAAGAATATGAGTACTTAAAGACTATTTATGAGCAAATAGTTAAAAAACATGCCGAACCGATAATCTTAAAACCAAATACTGATGCTGCAAGTTTATAAAAAAACAATCATTTTATTGGGTATGCTTTTTTGCATGTTATCTATAATTTATGCTATAGATGTTACTGATTACGATGTTTCTAAAATCCCCTCTGAATTAAAATTAAATTCGAATGCTATTGTTCGTTGTAACGAAGTTGTATTTGAAGTTGTTTCAGATAATAAAGCTATCGCTACTACTAAATATGCCGTAACAATTTTGAAAGAAGGAGCAATTGATTTATCAATCCTAAATATCAACTACGACAAACTGTTCGACATCAAAGATATTAGCGGAATCATTTATGATTCTAATGGAAAAAAAGTCAGAAAAATTAAAAAAGACGAAATCCAAGATCATAGTGCTATTAGTGGCTCTACCCTCTTCTCAGACAACAGAATAAAATACATTGATCCAGAATACTATACTTATCCATTTACGATAGAGTATATTTATTCTCAATCATATAATACATTGTTTTTTATGCCTAGGTGGTTTGGTTTTGAGGGTTACAATGTTTCAATTGAACACTCGAGTTTAAAAGCTATAGTACCTTCCAACTATAAAATTCGTTATTGGGAATCCAATATTAAACCATGCATAGTTAAAGCTGATTCAGATACAAATACATATAGTTGGTCCATCAAAAACGTTAAAGCTAAACAATATGAAGTTTTATCTCCAAATATCTCGATGACACAGCCAACTGTGTATTTAGCAGCAACAAATTTTGAATTAGACGGAGTTAAGGGGTCTATGGAAACTTGGAATGACCTTGGAAGGTTTATGAGCCAACTTTTAGAAGGACGTGATGTTCTTCCGGAAGAAACTATAAAGGAAATAGAATCATTGGTAAGTGGCACTGATAATATCATAGATAAAATAAGAATTGTTTACGAATATACTCAATCTAAGAATAGGTATATAAGTGTACAAGAGGGTGTAGGTGGTTGGCAACCATTCACGGCGAAAACCGTGGATAGGTTATCATATGGTGATTGCAAAGCACTTTCCAACTACACAAGAGCCCTTCTAAAAGCTATCGGTGTTAAATCACACTATACTAGAATTTATGCAGGAAATCAACTACCATCAACACCTGATAATTTCCCAATGAACAACTTTAACCATGTAATACTATGTGTTCCTATTGAAAACGACACCATCTGGCTAGAATGTACTAGTCAAAATTCGCCCATAGATTATATGAGTGATTTTACTGATGATAGGTATGCCTTGTTAATTAAGGATGGGAGTGGTGAATTTGTGAAAACTCCAGCATACACCGCTACTGAAAATCAACAAGCTACACACAGCACGGTTACACTATTAGCCGACAATTCTTTAAATATTAATGCAAGGGTCAAATATTCAGGTGCAACTTATGGCGATGAATACTACCTATTACACAAAGATGAAAAAGATAGAAGAAAAAAAATCATCAGCGATATTAGTATTCCAAACTTCAAATTAACTAATTACCAGCTCAATGACAACCCCAGTAGAAAGCCATACTTGACGAAGAGTCTACAGTTAACAGCAACAAACTATTGTAGTACAATGGGGGGCATGACAATTTTGAAGCTAAACCTATTTAATTCTTTTAATTCTGTACCAAGATATGCGCGAAACAGAAAAAACCCGGTATACGTGCAACGTAACTATAGCGAATGTGATACTATCAGCTATGTAATTCCATCTAACCTGGCCATTGAATCTTTGCCTAAAAAACAGGAACTTAATACTAAGTATGGCAGTTATTTATCCCATACCGAAAACAAGGATGGTAAAATTGTTTACTATCGCTACTTTCAAATTAATAAGGGAACCTATCCTAAAGAAGAATTCAATGACTTCAGAGAATTTTTAGAAGAAATTTCAATTGCTGATAACGCTAAAACAATATTAAAACAAAAAGAAATCTAAAACACATCGAAGGCTAAGGACCGATTCATCTTTAGCCTTCTATTTTTATCACTCTTTCTTAATATTTCAAAAAAGCCAAAGAGCTATAATATAAACGGGGGTAATCTCGATAAGTCCTTCACAAATATCTCGTTTTAAAAAATTTTGCAATTAACATTTAGCTTATCTGAGTATTTGTTTAAATTCGCAGTTTAGTAAAAGCTATTTTACGACGTAGTAAGAACAACATGCAAGATAAAGTAATCATTATAACAGGGGCATCTTCAGGCATTGGCTTGGCCTGTGCTCGTGAATTTGCACAAAGAGGTGCCAAAGTAACTTTAGCTGCTCGCAGTGCCAATAAACTTGATGAAATTAAAAACGAATTAAGCGCAAAAGGATTAAATGTAATCTGTATTAAAACAGATGTCAGTATTGAAAAGGATTGTGAGCATTTGATTAATGAAACGCTTAAAGCATTTGGAAAAATTGACATATTGATTAATAA
Source organism: Carboxylicivirga fragile (assembly GCF_050589805.1). Classification (NCBI taxonomy): domain Bacteria; kingdom Pseudomonadati; phylum Bacteroidota; class Bacteroidia; order Marinilabiliales; family Marinilabiliaceae; genus Carboxylicivirga; species Carboxylicivirga fragile. Next base: position 43,313 of record NZ_JBNGOY010000019.1, read on the forward strand.
TGCAGGCATATCGATGCGAGCGCTCTTTAACGATGTTGATTTAAAAGTGATCAAGCAATTAATGGATGTTAACTTTTGGGGCATGGTATATTGTACTAAATATGCTTTGCCACATATCCTTAACCAAAAGGGATCTGTTGTTGGTATTTCATCCATTGGTGGTTATGTTGGGTTGCCTGCTAGAACAGGCTATTGTGCTTCGAAATTTGCAATCCATGGTTTCTTGGAAGCTTTAAGAATTGAGAATTTAAAAACTGGATTGCATGTATTAATAGCAGCTCCTGGTTTTACTGCTTCTAACGTCCGAAAATCTGCTTTAACAGCTGATGGAAGCAATCAAGGTGAAACACCTCGAAAAGAAGAGAAGATGATGAAAGCTGAAGAGGTAGCAATTCATTTGGCGAAAGCTATAGACAAACGTAAGTCTACGTTAATCTTAACTTTTCTGGAAGGTAAATTTACCGTTTTCTTAAAGAAATTTGCACCAGGATTATTGCGTAAACTTTCGTACAATCACATGGCAAAAGAACCTAATTCCCCATTCAAATAATCGCGAACAATGTTGAAAGGCGAAAGCACAATAAGAGTCAGATACGGCGAAACCGATCAGATGGGGGTAGTTAATAATGCCAACTACCCCAGTTATTACGAAATAGGCCGAACTGAATTGTTACGCGAATATGGTATTTCGTATAAACAAATTGAAGAAAAAGGTTGTATGCTGCCTTTGGTTGATCTGTATGTAAAATACCATAAGCCGGCCTTTTATGACGATGTATTAACTATTTCTACATCGATAAAAGAAATGCCATCTTCTAAAATTAGATTTGATTATCGTATTTATAACCAAGAAGGTACATTAATTAACGAGGGCTACACCAATTTAGCATTTCTTAATTCTGGTACGCGAAGACCTGTGCGTATACCTGATTTCTTGAAAGAACTGCTGTCACCACATTTTTAACCAACAACTACATCCAAATATATTCATTGGCAATCCAGATTGAGAAAGCCACACATACCAGAATTACAATTGTACTACCTGCAATCTTATTTAGCCAAAATAAACGACGAAGATTAATTCGTGAACGGAGTAGATTAATTAATGAACTAAGTGTAAACCACCAAGCACTGGCTCCAATAAAAACACCAGCGATTAACATGAAGCGCTCAAAACTACTTTGTTCAACTTCAACCACTCTAAACCCTGCAAAGAATGCAAGAAACAAGAAAACAGCTAATGGGTTAGTAATGGTTAAAATAAATGTTGAAAAGAAATCCTGAATCAAGCTGGTACTTCGCTTTTTTTGCCGTCGAAGTTGTATAGCTGGGTTAGTAAAAAAAATCTTCAATCCTAAACCTATCAGAATACTTGCTCCAATTATTTGTATCCAGAGCATTTGAGTTTCGATGAAGCCAACAATAAATGACAAGCTAAACCCTGCTATAATGGCATAAATGGTATCAGATACAGCTGCACCAAGTCCTGAAACAAAGCCTGATAAACGTCCTTTATTTAAAGTACGTTGCACACACAATACTCCTATTGGTCCCAAAGGAATGGATGCAGAAACACCAATTATAATACCATCAACTATATAGCTCCAATTCATTAAAACTGTTTAAGCTTGTGATTTATTCTTTTCCGTTACCAATCAATTTGTAATTATGTGATAAGTTAGGCAAAAAGTTCCGCAAAATTATAAAAACCTTTTCACAAACTAGCCCCAAATACATCTTAAATATGAATGAATTCAAATTTAATTTAAAGACTTGAATCCCTCTATTTTAATACCTAACTTAAGTTTGTTAACACAAAGTTAACATACGCTTAATCTTAATTCAACCTTATACTAATGTTGACTAAGTATGTTTGCGACGCGAAAAAGAATACTTAAATACAACTTTTGATGGAAAATATCTATTTAATTTTGGTAGTGGTGCTATTTGCACTTGCCATTTCTGATTTAATCGTAGGTGTTAGTAATGACGCCGTTAACTTCCTAAACTCAGCCATAGGTGCAAAAGCAGCACCTTACAAAATCATTATGATAGTGGCTGCATTGGGTATTTTATTTGGTGCCACATTCTCGAGCGGAATGATGGAAGTTGCCCGAAAAGGTATATTTAATCCACAGTTTTTCTACTTTAATGAAATCATGATCATCTTCCTTGCGGTAATGATTACCGATGTTATTCTGCTGGATTTATTCAACACTTTCGGAATGCCAACCTCAACCACTGTATCAATAGTATTTGAGATACTTGGTGCGGCTGTTGCAGTTTCACTAATCAAAGTGAGCAACGATCCAAGCATGGCCTTAAGCGAATACATTAATACAGCTAAAGCCTTAGCAATTATATCCGGCATCCTACTCTCGGTCGTCATCTCCTTTTCAGTTGGAGCCATCGTACAATATATAACACGCTTGTTGTTCTCGTTTGATTACAACAAACGCTTAAACTATTTTGGAGCAATTTGGGGTGGTATAGCTATTACAGCCATCACCTATTTTATATTAGTAAAAGGTGCAAAAGGTGCTTCTTTTATGGATGCATCCACTAAGGATTGGATTAAGAACAATGGCCTTACCATTATTGCAATCTGTTTTGCTGCATGGACTATTTTATTGCAGCTACTTAAGCTTATTTTCAAACTAGATATATTAAAGGTAATTGTACTTGCCGGTACATTTGCATTGGCTATGGCCTTTGCAGGTAACGACCTAGTAAACTTCATTGGGGTTCCTCTAGCTGGTTTTGAATCATTTAAAATATTTATTTCGTCAGGCACTGCTGCAGAAGCCGTCAGCATGGAAGCCTTGGCTGGTAAAGTTGGAACTCCAACATACATGCTAATAATAGCAGGTGGCATCATGGTAATCACCTTATGGACATCGAAGAAAGCTAAAGCCGTTGTAAAAACATCACTTGATTTAAGTCGTCAACAAGAAGGTGACGAGCGCTTTGGTTCGTCAATGATTGCACGATCAATTGTAAGAACAGCGATTAATGCCTCTAATTCGGTGCGTTCGATAGTACCAGCACGAATAAGTAATACGATTGACAAACAGTTTGATTCACGCAATTACGAAGCACGCAGAAATGAATTAGGTAAAGATGCGCCTACTTTTGATATGTTAAGAGCTTCGGTAAACCTTGTTGTAGCGAGTATCTTAATTTCGATTGCTACCAACATGAAACTACCTCTTTCAACCACTTATGTGACCTTCATGGTAGCAATGGGTAGTTCTCTTGCCGATCGTGCATGGGGACGTGAAAGTGCAGTATACCGCATCACAGGAGTGTTATCTGTAATTGGAGGATGGTTCTTTACAGCCTTATCTGCATTTACAGCAGCTTTCATTATGGCACTGTTGATTAGCTGGTTTGGCTTATGGATTATTGCAATCTTAGTTATGCTTGCGGTTTACGTTGTATTCCGTTCACATATTCTTCATAAAAAAACAACAGCAAACGAAACTGAGGTTGAAGATTTTGAAATTGAAGAAGTAAACGGTGAGATTTTAGCTGAAAAAGTACTTGAAAAATGTAAATACAGCGTAACTGACCTACTTAAGAAAACATCACAGCTTTATACACAAGCCATTCATGACTTCGAAGCAGAAGATCGTAGAAGTCTGAAAGAAATAAATAAATCAGTTGCTTCATTAAATAAGAAAACCAAGAAACTCAAAACAAACGTATACCCAACAGTCATGAAATTGCAAGAGCAATCCATTGACTCAAGTCTATACTACGTTCAGGTTATCGATTATTTGCGTGAAACAGCACACTGTTTATCATTTATCACAGAACCAGCCTTTGAACATCTTGATAATAACCATAAGATATTTAAGCCGGAGCAATTCGAAGATTTAAATAATCTTAAAGTGTCGGTTCAGGATTTCATGGCAAAAACGGTTAAACTGATTAATCAGGGTCAATTCGATGAGTTGGGTACCTTAATGGAACAACAGCAAGAAATCATTGAAACCATCCGTGAATACCGTAAAAAGCAATTGAAACGTATTAAAAATGAGAAAGCAGGAACTAAGGTTAGTTTATTATACTTGAATATTCTGCACGAAACTCAGAACTTATTATTACACCTTATCAACTTAACAAAAGCGCAACGCGACTTTGTTGATTATCAAGAAAAATAGATCAAAAAGCGGAAGAAGTATTTCACAGCTTCTTCCGTTTCTCTAATTTTTTAAATCAAAAATAATGTAAATGCCTGATTTATAGATCAGGCATTTTTATTTTCAAAAAGTGTAGCTCTAAAACTACAGGAAATATAGAATCTATTTATATCTTCTAATCCTATCTATCAACACTTTCCTGGATATTTCAAGAAGGTATATGCATTGATTTAACACTTTAGTTCCTACTCGATGATTGAGAATTACCAATAACACTTGATTCTGCATCATCACGATGCAATTGATACAAATACTGCCTCAACCGTTTTTAGATTCCAAAGCGCTATAAACGCCTTTTATGAAACTGCATTTTTGGTTGAGACAAAAAAGGAAGATGGAATTTGATTAAACCCAATCTATGCATTTGCAATAAAAAATTAAGCCCAAATGAATAGCGATAAAGTATCTCATCCATCCCGAAACATCGGGATCAAAATGGTGATTTTCTATCACGATAATTATCGTGACAGGCTTAATCCTTGCTAAATGCAGATAGTTCGTCATTACATTACTCCTACTGCATAACCCGGATTAAACAATGACATGCCCTGCTTTCTCTTTTTGTAGCTATTTGGCTCTTTACCCACTTATAATAGCATTTGAACTATGAATGTGGTCTTATTATTTTTGGTATAATGCCGATCGGTATAAGACCGCTACATTCGTTATAAACACAAATAATGATTCACTCTCTTGACAATAGGTATGGCTCACTTTATATTCCGAAAAATTTGGAAAAAAGAAATAAAAAAAGCCTAAGTCTCGCATGAAACTTAGGCTTTTGAATATTTTTAAATCCTTGTATTAGAACTGAAATTCCATCTGAAATCTGGTAATGATTTCATTCTGTCCGCCAATTATCTCTCGATAAGTTACATCTCCCTGAAACTTAAAGTTATGACCAAGAACGTATTTACTTACCCCTATGGTTTGGTCAATAATTTCAGAATTATAGGCTGTTTGGTTTGGCTTAGTATATGAATAACGACTTGATATTTCCCAGTTATTCATGAAAATATATCCGCTTTGAATGTTAGCACCATATCCAGTGTAATATACATCCACTACATCACCATCATCATCATAAATAAACTCATCATCGTCCGTTACCCATCGTCCACCAGCCTCAAGCATCAATGAGAAACCACGATATTTAAGAAGAAAATCGCCCCCAATATTTAACAAATCAGCCTCGCCTCCAATAACGCTACCAACCTGTCCCCTATCTTTATAAGCAGATTTATTAAAGTTTGCATATCCTGCAAAAGCAATCTTAGCAGTTTCTTCTCTCGCCAAATCAGCAGATCTATAAAGACCTTTGGATTTAAACTCACCCAATGGAAGCACCTCCAGTTTTCCAGTTAAGCTAACCCCTGGCGCATAATCATTATTTCTTATACCATCGCCTGAAGTAATCGCCCAACGATCATATACAATTGCTTTACCAATGTTAAATTTATGGTGCAATTGAACACCCACATCTCTATCTAAAGTATAATTTCTATTAAAAATTGATCGATCAACCATTTGCATATTACCAGAAGATACAACACGTTCTCGGTTACCAGGCAGTTTACCTTGACCAAACCATAGCTCCACGTTATTTATCTTATATTTAAATATGGCATCACGTACATAACCACCTACTACATCGTATTCAATTTTATAAACCAGGTTTTTATTAAGAAAGTAGCCATCAAATTTTATACGAGCGCGCTTCACCCATGCCTTATCCTCAAAATAAGCATCATTCGATGCGTCGCTTAGTCCATTCACAAAATCCCATCTGGTTTGGATTCGTGTGGTAAATTTTAGATAAAAAAGATCATCGTCGGTCTTAAATTGAATGCCTTTTCCAACTGCTGCAGATACATCTGTAAGATTTTGCGCCTCAATGCCACCAATACATATTAATGCCATTAATGCAACTAATTGTAAACTTCGTTTCATGTTGTTCTTGTGTTATTCCCCTTTTACTAGAAAAGCTGCATTTCCACCCTTGCCGCTTGCTAATATTAAACTATGATTAATTTTTCTTTAAATTCGGTACAAACGTATACTTGAATTATTACTGTATGGTTAAGTCAATGTTAAATTACTATTAACTACTAATGAATGTACAATGTTACATTTTTTTTACTAATTCTATCAAATATTGTTATTCGCGAGCACATACTACTATTTATCAGCCACATAAGCGCCTAACAAAGAAATCAGCACTTCTATTGTTAATCACAAATCATTTGAATAGATCGATCTGCATAAGTTTCAGCTTACTTCTTATGGTTTAAGTGAAGTAAAATAGTTGCTTTCCTATGAAAGAAACTGAGTGAGAAATCTAAAAAAATCATCACCAATGTATTTACTTTTTGCTGTTAAAAGAATAACTAATTCCAAGTTCCACAATCTGACCATCATAATCATAAACATTGCCTTGGCACAGTAAAATCTGTTCTCCTTCATAAGTTACTAGCTTGGTCGGTAGCTAAAAGCAATTATTTACTAGGGCATGTAGAAACTTTAGCAAAGTAAGGCAATAGAATATTATATTTCTATAACCCAACTTCGAGTAGATACAACTTAGGCTTTCGTATAGTTAAAGATTGTTACTAATGTAACAATTTACCCCTTTCGCATTAAACCTGATATAAAACATGAAAATCCCAATAAATGGGGATAGGTTCTATTAAAGAAATTTTTCATTTTTGTATCGTGAAAAAAGAGTACCAGACATACCAAAATAGATTAAAGCAAATAGGTGCCATACTTATTGTTGCTTTTGCTATACAATTGGTGAATAATGCCCTCTTCTTTCACAGTCATTTATCAGAGTCAGGAAAGGCGTATAGTCATGCTCACCCAAAGAGTAATGCGAATCACACCCACAGCGATTTTGATTACAATTTTTATGCACAACTACAATTACTTTCCTCACAAGATCTAGGGCAGTTATTAAAGGATTGCATTTATTTTCAAATAAAGAAAAGCTCTGAACAAGTTTCCTCAAACTTTCAAGAGATTACTATCAATATTTCAGATGGTAGAGCACCTCCCGTGTTTGTGATTGCTTAAGACATTTCTTGCATTTATATATTTCACACAATATATAAATACACACTAAACCTTATTATTTTATACACTTTCTTATTATTTACAATGAGATTATATTTTATTTTACCTATCCTGTTGGTATTTATTACCATGCCTTTCAATCAAAGTATTAAAGCTCAAGCTGCTCCACCAGAGCCTATGTGCAGCCTTAAAGGACTTGTAATGGCCGAAGGCGAACCTTTGCCATTTGCCACAGTATCTATTAACAATACCACCTTAGGATCGGCAACCGATCTGGAAGGAAGCTTCGAATTTGAATACATTCCCGAAGGTGAATTCACTGTTAAAGCCCAGGCAATGGGTTATAAACCTGTTGAAAAAATAGTCACCTTCAAAAATGGCAAATTACAAAACATTAATTTCACGCTTGAAACAGATGTACTTGGCCTTGAACAAGTAGTGGTAACCGCCGACAGAAACGAGCGCAAAAGAACTGAAGCCTCTGTAATAGTTAATACACTTACGCCAAGGTTGCTTGAAAACTCGCAATCTGTATCTGTAGGTGAAGGACTTAACTTTGTACCTGGACTGCGTTTGGAAAACAATTGTCAGAACTGTGGATTTACCCAAGTTCGAATGAATGGTATGGATGGCGCACATTCTCAAGTACTGATTAATAACCGGGCTATTTTCAGCAATCTAGCAGGTGTTTACGGCTTGGAATTAATTCCGGCAAGTATGATCGAACGCATTGAAGTGGTTCGTGGTGGCGGTTCTGCACTTTATGGAAGTAATGCTGTAGCCGGCACCATCAACCTTATTACAAAAGATCCAATGTCGAATGCCTACGATATTAGTACACAATACAGTTCGGTAGGTGCAGGCACAGATGGAAAAACAGCGGGTGATTATACATTAAACATGAATACTACTATTGTTAGTGAGGATAAAAAAACGGGCTTAGCACTTTTTGGTTTTTACCGCGATAAAGATCCCTATGATGCCAACGACGATGGGTTTTCTGAAATTGCTAAAATTGAAAACTTAACCTTCGGTGGACGCCTTAATCATCGTATTGATTACCGCAATAAAATTACGCTAGATTTTATTCGTGTTAATGAAGAGCGTCGAGGTGGCAATATGTTCGAATCACCAAACCACCAGGCTGATATTTCGGAGGCCGTAGATCATAAAATAACAACAGCAGCTGTAACTTACGAACGCTTTATTGGCACAGGTAGTTTATGGTCAGTATATGGTTCTACTCAAAATGTTGACAGAGCATCGTATTACGGAGCCGAACAAAGTTTAAAGGATTACGGACAAACCGATGGTTTAACCTATAATCTTGGAACACAATACAAATCTGATTTTGGCGATAATTCAATTGTTACTGGAATAGAGTTAGTAAACGATGTATTGGAAGATCAGAAATTAGGTTATCCTGATTACGAAAAACCTATTTATGGAGAAGATGGTACAAGGATTGAAGGTTTTGAACATGTGCCTAACACAACCATTACCGATCAGAAAAAATCAGTATACGGTGTATTTGCTCAGTATGATCGTCAAATTGGTAAAGTGAAAGCTTCGCTTGGTGCCCGTTTCGATCGTTATGAAATTACAGATTTAGATCATAAAGAAGGAAACAACTCTGGAAATGTATTAAGCCCTCGTGTAAATGTACTTTGGGATGTAATGCCTGCCTTACAATGGCGTGTTAGCTATTCGCAAGGATATAGAGCACCACAGGTGTTTGACGAAGATTTACACATTGAAACATCTGGTTCGAGAAAAGTTATTCACGCAAATGCACCTGATCTGAAACAAGAAACCAGCCATAGTTACATGACTTCTTTTGATTTTAATAAAAAGGCAGGTGCTTGGAATTTAGGATTCTTGGCTGAAGGATTTTATACTAAACTAGATGATGCCTTCGCTTCTACTCCCGAATTTGATGAAGAAACTCAGGTAACAACCTATATTCGTTCTAATGCCAACAATGGTGCGACGGTACAAGGTGTAAATCTTGAAGCAACAGCTTCGCCCAACAATAAGATCTACCTTAAAGCTGGTTACACCAATCAGCGTAGTACTTATGGCGATGCTCAGGAACTTGGCGAAAAGGATTTTCTAAGAACTCCTAACGACTATGGTTTCTTTTCAATCGACTACGATGTTGTTCCAAAACTTTGTTTAATAGCTACAGGTACATATACGGGTAAAATGAAAATTGCTTACTATGGCGAAAACTTCAAGCCCGAGGATAATATTATTGAAGACGAAGAAGGTGTAAGAGGTGCCGTTCGTACTACTCCTACTTTTTTCGATCTGGGTTTAAAAGCCGAATATGAGTTTAAACTAGCAGGTTTGCCATTTAAAGCCTTTGGTGGAGTAAAAAACATTTTTAACTCTTACCAAAGTGATTTTGATGAAGGAATCAATCGTGATCCAGCTTATATGTACGGGCCAACCAACCCACGCACAGTATATTTTGGTCTGAAGTTGAGTAACATATTCTAAAAAATAATAATAAAGCGTGTTTGATTGTTTATTTACATCAAACACGCTTTTTCTTTTATCCCTTTCTAATTTTAATCAATCTGTATAAAATCATCCTGACTTTGTGAATATTCATCCAAGTCAACACCTAAAAAAATAGATGCACCAGTAATAGTACTAAAAATATCCACCTTTTTCTGAAAGAAAGGATCTTGTTTAATAATCAGTGAAAGTGCTGTAGAATGAGGATCATCCGCAAGAATTGCCCACTGCAGTGAAGTCATCTTCAAAAACTCTTTTAGTTCTAACACATAAGTATCAAGCTGAGTACTATTAATTATTATTCTAGATTGTCGTATATCCGAGAACGTTTTACTTATGGTTTTAAACTCAGATTCCTGCATCTGACGAGTTACAATTTTCTCCAAATCCTCCAGCGAAATATCTCCATAAAATATTTCATATAGAATCTCGTTGCGCTCGTCAATTTTAAATTTTGCAATCATAATAAGTCCATTTACCTATAAGTCAACTAATCTCTTTCTGATAAAAACAGAGTTCTATTACCCTAACAGAAAAAATAAAGGACGGTTCATAATTTGTCTTTAAAAGCTAACTCTGCTTTCTTATAACCCAATTGAATCACTTCCGCTGCCTTATCAAACTCAAGCGTTCCGCAAGCGTTACGTGCTATTACAATTTCCACATCCGGTGGATAAGCAGCAATCTTCTGCCGCGCGATAGTGCTTTGCATGGCATCAAAAGCGCGATCAGCAACATCGTACATGCCCCAGTTTTGATTTTTCTCTTCATTTGACGTTTTTTGTTTTGTTGAGAAAAAACGCATCAAACTTTGTTGAAACGATGGCACCTCCACTTCTTTCCGAGCCGATAAATTTTTAAGCATTTCTTTATCATTACTAAACTCGCCTCCTAAATTTACAGCAATGGTTAAATCTGTTTCATCTTTAAAAGTTGGAGCAATAGGTACAGGATTTAGAACTCCTCCATCAACCAATTTTGTTCCTTTATAATCAACAGGTGTAAAAAACAAAGGCAAGGAAACAGAAGCACGAATGGCATCAAACAAGGAACCAGAGTTTATCCATACTTCTTTCTCAGTAACAATATCGGCTGCCACAGCAGTATAAGGAATGGCCAAATCCTCAATTTGAACATCACCTAAAAGTTTAATCAAGGTCTGTATGATTTTATCTCCTTTAAAAAAGCCACCACTCCCCCACGATATATCTAATAAATCTGCTATATCCAATTTTGATATGCCGCGCATCCATTCTTCTAATTCGTCCATTTTACCAGCTGCGTATACACCTCCAATGAGCGAGCCAATAGAACATCCAGCTATTGATTTTATCGCGTAGCCATGTTCTTCTAACCAACGAATTACACCAATGTGTGCCAAACCTCTTGCTCCTCCACTACCAAGTACTAACGAAACAGTCTTCATAATATAGTCTTTCTTCAAATGATTTATTTATCGGAGTTAATCAAACCTAATCGTATTTTCAATTGATTCAATTTTTCAAGATCAACTTGTCGATTAAATGAATAAGTCTGATAGTTGGATGCGGCTTCATCAAAACATCCCTGAGCGAAACTCAAGTTTTGAACGGCTTCATCATCTTTTTTCATACCCAAACAAAGCTCCCCCGCTACTAAAAAGTAACGGCCTAAAGTATCCCAATAATCCGCAGATAAAGTCTTCTCTTCAAAGGCATCCTTTAATCCTTCAAAGTCCATTTCCAGAAACTCTGTATATGAAACACCCAATACCTTATCGCAACCATCCGTAAGCATATCATAGGCTATATCCAATTTATCTTCTTTTAATAAACCAAGCAAAGCAGCAATCATTTTAGCAATCTGCTCAATTATCCGAAGTATAAAATCACGTTGATACATAGTAAATATTTATAAATCATATTTGTCCTATTTTAGACTGTAAAATAATACTTTTAGTTAGGAGATAAAACAAATGATATGACGAATGTTAGTAAAGAGTTTAGCTTAAAGCTGTATTTTGCGTTTTGAAAACCACATATTCATTCTTTAGTGTTGAATGATATAAAAAAATACGAGCGAATTAAAATTATAAACTCATGAAACGAAATCACTTCTACGCATTAATAATAAGCTTACTAATGCCATTGACTGCTATTGGGCAGAGTGTATTTGATCAAGTGAACGATCCTTTCTTTGGAGAATCATGTACCAGTATAATGGTTAGTAAAGGAGCATCTACAGATGGCTCCGTTATTACTAGTCACACTTGCGATGGTCGCTACCGTACCTGGTTAAACCTCGAAAAGGGTGAAACCTTTGAAAACGATACAACCACTCCTATTTACAAAGGTTTGCTAAAGACTGAAAACCGTTGGGATCAGCGAAAAGTTAAAGTAGTTGGTAACATACCTCAGGCAAAACAAACCTACACGTTCTTAAATGTAGCCTATCCATGTTTGAATGAAAAGCAACTGGCCATGGGCGAAACTACCATTGTTGGCCCTAAGGAATTGGTGAATGAAGATGGCTTATTTTTAATTGAAGAATTAGAACGCATAGCACTACAACGTTGCACCACTGCTCGCGATGCCATTAAATTAATCGGCGAATTAATTAAAGAGCATGGTTATGGCGATTGGGGCGAATGCATTACCATTGCTGATAAAAAAGAAGTTTGGCAATTGGAGATATTTGGCGAAGGTCCTGATAACATTGGAGGCGTATGGGCTGCGCAACGCATCCCGGAAGGACATGTAGGCGTATCGGCTAACATTTCGCGTATTGGCGAATTAAACCTCAAAGACAAGGATCACTTTATGGCTTCTGATAATGTTTTTAAAGTAGCCAAAAAATTAGAGCGTTGGGATGGCAAGGAGCCATTCAAATTCTGGAAAGCCTATGGTAAGGTTGAGAAGCCATTTAAAATTCGTGAATTCTTTATTTTAAATGCTTTGGCACCTTCCTTAGAGTTGGATTTTGAAGCTGACGAACTGCCTTTCTCGGTTAAGCCAGATAAAAAAGTATCGGCTCAGGATGTGATGGCTTTATATCGCGAAACCTATGAAGGAACGAAGTATGACATGACTCAGAACATTAAGATGGTGAAGAAAAAGTACGATAAAGACCGTAAAGTTATCGGTCAGGATACCATCATATCACCAATAGCACAACCATGGCCATCAGGTAACCTGCGTAACACTTTGAATTATATAGATAGTACTACTGTAGAATTTCAACGTACGGTTGCTGTATCATGGTGTTCATACTCATTTATTACTCAATTGCGCGATTGGTTACCTGACGAAGTGGGTGGTGTGGCTTGGTTCTCGTTTGACAATCCTGGGCAATCTCCACGCATTCCGATTTATGCCGGCTCAACTGAATTACCTGAAAGCTTTAACTTTTGTGGTCAGAAGCGCTATCGCGAAGATGCTGCTATCTGGAACTATCGTAAGGCCAATAAATTGGCAACTATTGCTTGGCAGCAGACACGTGAAAAGCACATGTATGAGGTAGCCTATTTCGAAGAAAAAGGTTTTACAGACAGTGAATCTTTAGAGCTTGCCATCAAGAAACTAATTGATGAAGGTAAAAAGGAAGAAGCTCAAAAAATGTTGAACCATTACACCAAAGATTTTACTGGTGCTACAATGCTACGTTGGAAAGAATTAGAAGAAGCCTACTGGACCAAATTTGGTTTAGGTTTCTAAAAACATAACTCGAATTAATAGTTAAGGCGTTTGGTGGAAGCATCAAGCGCCTTTTTGCTTACTATCAGGTATTCAAATTCACAAACTTAGTATAATACCGGATTCATTCACCACCATAAGGTTTGAAATAAACAGGACAAGCAACGCAACTCTATCTCCAATCAAAAACTAATAAATAACAAAATACATTTCAAAAACCTTTCTTCATACTCATTTCAAAATTAACACCTTGCGGAATTAATAATTATACATTGCTAACTGTGAATTCTTTTTGCTTTCTTTGTATGTATTTTCTACCTATATTTGTAACCATTGCACAAGGTTTATTAATGTGGTTATGAATAAATATCTATCTCTTTCAGAAACATCAGAACTTGTCGGAAAATCTAAAGCAACCCTCAGAAGATGGGATAAAGAAGGGATTCTTAAGGCCGTTAGAGAACCCGTTTCAAATTATCGTGTCTATAAGAAGAAGGATGTTGAAACTTTATTGGGTAAGCTCTTTGAAGATGTTGAAGAAGAAACCATCTCAAACTTTGTTGAACCAAATCAAGATTATTCAGTACTTGAGTTGTTTGCGGGAGCAGGAGGTCTTGCTGTTGGTTTAGAAAAATCTGGTTTAAAGTGTGTTGCTTTAAATGAAATAGATAAATGGGCTTGCAATACTTTACGACAGAACAGACCAAATTGGAACGTTTTAGAAGGTGACATTAAAGATTTTAACTTTTCGGAATATAAGAATAAAGTTGATGTAGTAACTGGCGGATTTCCTTGTCAAGCGTTTAGTTATGCTGGAAAAAAACTGGGGCTTAAAGATGCTAGAGGAACATTGTTCTATGAGTTTGCAAGAGTTGTTCAAGAAGTATCCCCAGCAATCTGTATTGGCGAAAATGTTAGAGGTTTACTTAGTCATGAAAAAGGTAAAACTTTACAGGGAATGATTTCTATTCTTGATGAAATTGGTTACAACATCGTTCCTATTCAAGTTTTAAAAGCAATAAACTATAAAGTACCCCAAAAAAGAGAGCGTCTTATTCTTGTTGGCATTAGAAAAGACATTAATGTTAAATACAAATATCCTGACCCTTATAAGAAGATATATAATCTTTCCGATGCTTTAAAAAAGGGTGAACTTTTCAATAAAAATGTTCCGAAATCGGAAGGAGCTAAATACCCAGAATCAAAAAAGAAAGTGCTTGACTTAGTTCCACCAAAAGGGTACTGGCGCGATTTACCTGTAGAGATTCAGAAGGAGTATATGGGAGGTAGTTTCTTTCTTGGTGGCGGAAAAACAGGAATGGCTCGCAGAATTGGTTGGGACGAACCTAGTTTAACCTTAACCTGTAGTCCTGCTCAAAAACAAACTGAAAGGTGTCATCCTGATGAAACACGCCCGTTTACTGTTCGTGAGTATGCAAGAGTCCAAACATTCCCCGACGAATGGAAATTTAATGGTTCTATGGCTCAACAATATAAACAAATCGGAAATGCGGTACCTGTCAATTTGGGTAGGGAATTAGGCTATTCAATTGTAGCATTCTTAAATGATTATTACAACTCATTAAATCCTAAATAATAACCAAAGTTATCAGAAGTAATTTGGTCAAAGATTGTTTTATCGGATTCTTCTATTGAGTTCTTAATCTCAGATATTGCAGAATCTCCTTTTTTAGTTTCTAACTTATCAATTCCTGCTAAAAAATCAGAAATTGCTAAAGGCAGTGCTTTGTATAAAGCAAAAAAAGCATCTTCTTGCCCCGTTAAAAGTGCATAAAACTGATCACCAGAAATCTTAAGAACTCTACTATGGCTATACTCTTTTCCATTAATATCTCCTGACCAGCTTTCACAAAAACTTTTCTTTGCTAATATTTGTACCCAATAACACTTTGCTTTCTTATAGGTATCAGCATAGCGTGCAAGTTTTTGGAACAAACTCTCAGCAGCACTACTATTCATTGTATTATGCTTATTTTTAATATCAGCGAATAAGGTATCATCGGTAGCTTTAATATCATATCCACTTACATTCCCGATTTCATAACCGTTAATTCCACCCAATATCTGCTCATGAAAGGTACCGATTGAATTATTAAATGATTTATCCATTTGACGCATAATTTCGTTTTTAATCACACTTTCTTCAGATAGATTATTGAACTTAGCATCAAAGGTCAGTTTAATAGTATCAATCTTGTTACTATAAAATTTTCTCTTACTTATTCCTTCTTTAGCTTTAATGTATGAGTTGTGTAGATTTTCAATACACTCCAAGAAATGTGCATCAGAGATGAAATCAACATATTTATTCGCCATATTAATCACTTTATAGTTAACACAAATGTAACCTTTCTAACTTAACACTCAATCCTATTGTTAGAAGTCCTCCAACACCACTTAGTTACTTAACCTTATCTCTTTCAAGCAACTTTGGCCCAAACATCTTAATTCCAATTGCTCCAATTGGTGCAGTTACTACAATACTAAGCACCGCAATGGCTAATATTATTTGTCCTGTTTCCAAACTCACATCACCTAAGCGCCCTTCGCTAATCATGGTTAAAGGCACAGCACCAATGGCGGCTTGAACCGTTGCTTTAGGCCAATAAGCAATGCATGCAAAAATACGTTCCTTTCGATTTAGATTTGAGCCTAACAACGACAGCCATACACCAATACTTCTAGCTGTTAATCCAAGTAATAGAATCAACAAACCAACACCAACGAGCGAAGCATCCAATTGAGAAATCTGCACCTCAGTACCTATATAAACAAACAGCAGAATTTCAGCCAAAACCCATACCTTATTAAACTTCGCTGATAAACGATTGGCCAGTTTGTCGTACTTTTCAAGTATTACAAAACCAATGGCCATAATGCCCAACAATCCCGCCAACGGTAGAATATGTTTAACATTTTCCCATTCGGTAAATTCATAAAACAAAACGGCAACGATCATAAAAATGATCACCTTCTTAGTATCGCGAATATGTACTTTTTTGAAAAACCATACTAATATAAAGCCTATTACTGCTCCCAATAAAGCTCCTAAAACGATGCCAAGCGGAACACTCCATATTAAGTAGCCATAATTAATGGCAGCACCAGAAGCAAGTCCTGTAAATACACCAAATATCGTTATCGCAAACACGTCATCCACCGATGCTCCTGCCAAAACAAGCGTAGGCACTTCCTTCTTTTTACCAAAACCTTTCTCCTTTAACTCAAGCATAGCGGGCACCACAACAGCAGGCGAAACTGCTGCAATAATAAACCCTAACATACCGCCTTCGATAAATGTGAAACCAAGCAAATAATGTGCGATTAGCATAACAATCACGCCTTCGAGTATGCCGGGAATAAAACTCATGTTTATGGCTGGTCGCCCCACTTTATGCAGAGTCTTTTTATTGATACCGAGGCCTGCCCTTATAAGAATTACGATTAAAGCGACAGTCTTAAATTCTTTTAGCATTAGGCTTACTTCGGAGTTTACCAAGTTAAACACACTTGGCCCCAACAATACGCCAGTTAGAATCATACCTAATATTCCAGGTAATCGAAGCAAAGTAAAGGCATAGTTTAGCAATAAGGCCAGCAGAATAAGAATAACAAAATCAAGTAACATGTATAGGCTATTAGAATATCGTAAAACTCAAAGATACTTTAGTTAAAATTCTAAAATGAAATATTCCTTCAAAAAGTGTATTTTTGTATTACTCATGTTTGAAATTTTATGAAGGAAAAGATACAACAAGATATTGAAGCACTTCGCAAAGAACTGCATCAACACAACCATAATTATTACGTACTGAATCAGCCTGTTATTTCAGATTACGACTTTGATCAGAAGATGCATCGTTTAATCGAATTGGAGAAACAGCATCCTGAGTTGGCTGATGCCAACAGCCCGAGTCAAAGAGTAGGCAGTGATTTAAACAAAGAGTTTGAACACGTCAAACACACCTACCCCATGTTATCTTTAGGTAACACATACTCTGAAGAGGAAATTCAGGATTTCTATACAAGGGTGTCGAAGCAGTTGGTGGATGAAGCTTTTGAGATAGTTTGTGAATTAAAGTACGATGGCACAGCCATAGGTTTGAT
This sequence comes from Carboxylicivirga fragile, assembly GCF_050589805.1. Classification (NCBI taxonomy): domain Bacteria; kingdom Pseudomonadati; phylum Bacteroidota; class Bacteroidia; order Marinilabiliales; family Marinilabiliaceae; genus Carboxylicivirga; species Carboxylicivirga fragile. The sequence continues at coordinate 60,912 of NZ_JBNGOY010000019.1, forward strand.
TTACGAAAACGGCCAATTACTTAAAGGAATTACTCGCGGTGATGGTGTACAAGGCGATGATGTGACCGCCAATGTTAAAACAATTAAAAGCATCCCTCTGCAACTTTCCGGCACTTACCCTGAACGTTTCGAAATAAGAGGTGAAATATTTTTACCTCATGAAGGATTTGCACGTCTCAATACTATACGTGAAGAAAATGGTGAAACACCTTTTGCTAATCCTCGAAATGCGGCCTCGGGTTCACTGAAAATGCAAAAAAGTTCAGAAGTTGCTAAACGACCATTGGATTGTTACCTCTATTATATGCTGGGTGAAAATCTGCCAAGCACTTATCACACACAGAATTTAGAGCAAGCACGCTCTTGGGGATTTAAAATACCTGAACACATAAAACTTTGTAAAAGCATTGAAGAGGTATTTAGCTTTATCAATTATTGGGATGAAGAGCGCCATAACTTGCCTTTTGACATTGATGGTATCGTACTAAAAGTTAACGATCTTAAGCAACAGCGCAGTTTGGGTTTCACGGCCAAATCGCCACGTTGGGCCATCTCTTATAAATTTAAGGCAGAACAAGGCTATACTAAACTCGAATCAGTCACCTATCAGGTTGGTCGAACTGGTGCGGTTACTCCAGTGGCTAATCTTGATGCCGTTTTCCTAGCCGGCACAACGGTTAAAAGAGCATCATTGCATAACTCAGATATTATTTCAAGTTTAGATCTACACCTTGGCGACATGGTTTATGTTGAAAAGGGAGGTGAAATAATTCCAAAGATTGTTGGCGTAGATGATACGGTAAGAAAGAAGGATGCAGAGGTGGTTGTTTTCTTGAAAACTTGCCCCGAATGTGGAAGTGAATTAATACGAATTGAAGGTGAAGCGGCGCATTACTGTCCTAATGCAGATGGGTGCCCACCACAGTTAAAAGGACGCATCGAACACTTCATTGCCCGCAAAGGAATGAATATTGATGGAATAGGTACTGAAACGATCGAATTACTTTTTGCTAATAAAATGATCAATGATGTTTCAGATCTATATCATCTACACCCAATGCAACTATCCACTTTAGATCGCATGGGCGATAAGTCGGTTAATAACATTTTGGAAGGCTTGGAAGCGTCTAAACAAGTAAACTTTGCTCGTGTATTATTTGCCTTAGGCATTCGCTATGTTGGCGAAACTGTAGCTAAAAAACTAAGTTCAGCTTTTAAAAACATAGATGCGCTCATGCAAGCATCACAGGAGCAATTAATTGAAGTGGATGAGATTGGTGAACGCATTGCCAATAGTGTTATTGAGTATTTTTCAAACGAAAAAAACATCCAATTAGTAAAACGCCTCAAAGAAATAGGTTTACAATTTGAATTAAGCGAAGAAGAGCAATCTTCTCATTCAGATAAGTTAGAAGGCAGCTCATTCGTTGTAAGTGGTAGCTTTGCAAGTTTCTCTCGTGACGAGTTAAAATCACTCATCGAAAAAAATGGAGGTAAAAACCTTAGTGGAGTTTCATCAAAAACAAGCTATCTTGTAGCTGGAGATAAAATTGGCCCGAGTAAATTAGCAAAAGCTGAGAAGTTAGGTGTCAAAATTATTTCTGAACATGATTTTAAAGCTTTGATTGACATGGAATAAGAGATTGAATACAATAATCTCAAGTAACACCTTATACATAGGAATGAGCAATATAATAGATACCATTAGAGAAAAAATAGCCAACTTTCAGCTTCAGCGCCAGCTAAAAAAACAACCTCATAAAGCTGAGATATACAACTTGCAAACAGCACAGAATGCAGGAATATTATTCGATGCTGAAAATCCTGACAATCTGAAAATTGTAAAAACCTTGGTTAATGAGCTCAAAGAATTTAACATCAAGAGTAGTGCGCTAGGTTATATACACAAAGCTAAACGCGACGACAATTACATAGGTGATCAGCAATACAGTTACGCTTGTAAAAAGGATTTTAGCTTTTTTTATCAACCAAAAAAGGAAGTGATTAGTGATTTCATTAATGAGCCCTACCATCTATTGATTGTGCTAGTTGACAAGCATTTATTCCCCATTGATTATATCGGAAGTTTATCAAAGGCACGGTTCAAAGCAGGTAAAACCGGTGTTAACAACGAAATGTTCGATTTCATGATTGAGCTGAAAAATGGCGTTGGTCTTGAAGAATTAAAAACACACACCTTACATTATCTGTCCATTATCAACAACAAATAAAACTCAATGATAACTCCCGATCAATTACGTGGTACAGGCGTTGCCTTAATAACTCCCTTTAACTCCCAAAAGGAGATCGATTTTGAGGCGCTGGAAAACATGGTTAATTATGTGATCCGAAACCAAGTCGATTTTTTAGTCGCGCTGGGTACAACCTCCGAGGCCGCCACACTATCCGACAAGGAAAAACAAGAGGTGGTAAAGCACATCATCAAAACCAATGATGGACGTCTACCAATAATTTTAGGAATGGGTGGTAACAATACGACTCAGCTTGTAGATACTATCAACCTTACAAATTTTGAAGGTATTGATGGCATATTATCGGTAGCACCATATTATAATAAACCTACCCAAGAAGGATTATACCAGCATTTTAAAGCAGTGGCCGAAGCTTCGCCGGTGCCTATTATATTATACAACGTGCCAAGCCGCACAGCATCAAATATTGAAGCAAATACAACATTACGCTTAGCAAACGAATTTGATAACATAATTGCGGTAAAAGAAGCATCGGGTAATTTTGAGCAGATTATGGATATCATCAAGAATCGTCCTGATGGATTTATGGTTCTATCAGGCGATGATGCCACCACCCTCCCATTAGTTTCCTTAGGAGCAGATGGCGTAATCTCCGTTATCGCCAATGGATTTCCCTTTGAGTTTAGTCAGATGGTTCGTGAAGCTCACAACAATGCCTATGAGGAAGCCCGCAAACTTCACTATAAGATGACTGATATTATTAAAGATTTATTTGCTGAAGGAAACCCGGCCGGAATTAAAGCAATATTGCATGCTCGTGGTTTGATTCAAAACAATTTACGTTTACCATTAGTTACTGTAAGTGAAGACTTATATAAAAAACTCGGAAAACAATTAAATGATTTTTAAAAAAACTGGTCTGTTTTTTGTTGGATTGAAAACCTAATAAATATTTAAACTATGAAAACGAATTTAATTTTAACACTAGCCTTAGTGCTTTCTTTAGGTCTTTTTAGTGCTTGCTCATCACATAAGGTTGAACGCGTTGATACCAAAGAGGCGATTGACTTAAGCGGACGCTGGAATGATACCGATTCGCGATTGGTTGCCGAAGAAATGGTGAATCAAGTACTTGGTGGAGCTTGGATTGATAATCACAATGCGGAAGCGGATGGTAAAAAGCCTGTCGTAATAGTTGGCTTAGTATATAATAAATCGCACGAACACATTAGTGCCGAAACCTTTATTAAAGATGTGGAACGTGCTTTTATCAATAGCGGTCGTGTACGTTTAGTTCAAGCCGGTGATAAACGTGAAGAATTACGTCGGGAAAGAGCTGCTCAGCAAGAATTCTCAACCATGGAAACCGCTAAGGAATGGGGTAAGGAACTAGGAGCTGACTTTATGATGAACGGCGACATCAATTCAATTGTTGACACTTACAAAAAGGAACGTGTTAACTTCTACAAGGTTAATTTAGAATTAGCCAACCTTGAAACCAACGAAATTGTTTGGATTGGTGATAAAGAAATCAAAAAATACGTAACAAAATAATAGCCTTTTAATGACTTCTGAGCATTACTCAGAAGTCATTCTACTTGTAAGCCCTACCTATGAAATACCGAATACTCCTCTTACTCACCCTTAGCTTTCTTGCTAATTCATGTGCCACCTACTACGAGCAAAGCATTGAATTACAAAGAATGATTGCAGCAGGGCAATTTGAATCAGCCGATAAATTATTAGCTTCAGATAAAAAAGGTGAAGAAGGTAAAAACAGATTGTTGTACTTTCTTAACAGAGGCGTTGTTTCATTTATGAATGGTGAAAATGAGCTCAGTAACAACTATTTCAACAAAGCAGATTACTACATTGAAGATTACACCAAAAACATTGGTAACGAAGCATTAGCTCTCATCACCAACCCCATGATTAAACCCTATAAGCCAGAGGATTTTGAGGCTGTAATGGTACATTATTATAAGGCCATTAATTACATCTACCTCAAAAATTATGAAGGTGCGCTTATTGAATGTAGAAGGGTTAATATTTTGCTTCAAAAATTCAATGAGAAATATAAGAAGAATAAAAATAAATATAATCGCGATGCCTTTGCCCATACGATGATGGGCTTAGTATACGAAGCTTCTGGCAATACAAATGATGCCTTTATTGCCTATCGTAATGCCTTGGAAATATACGAAGAAGATTACACCTCGTTATTTGGAGTGAGTGCTCCTGAACAATTAAAAAAAGATATTTTGCGTACCGCTTATGAGCTTGGGTTTGGTACAGAACTTAAGTTCTACGAAGAAAAGTTCGGTATGCAACACGAAATTACTAATCCCGATGAAGGTTCCTTGGTTTTTTTCTGGCTAAACGGATTTGGCCCTGTAAAAGATGAATGGAGTATTAATTTCATGAATACGGGTTATAACAATGGTTGGATCACATTAGTTAATGAGGAGCATGGCCTTAGTTTTCCAATTTACATAGGAGATTACTCTCGCGACGAACAATCATCTTTTAAAAACCTAAGCTTCCTGCGTGTGGCATTTCCAAAATATGTGGAACGAAAACCTTTTTTTAATTCGGCAAACATTTCGGCCGATGGTGAAAACTATCCATTAGAATTATCTCAAAACATTAATGCTCTTGGATTTCAATGTCTTCAGGACAGAATGTTTCGTGAGATAGCAACGGGCATTGCCAGACTTGCAGCAAAGAAAGCTCTCGAAGCAACTGCTCGAAATGAAAATGAAAACCTTGGAGCTGTACTAAGCATCATCAATGCTGCCACCGAAAAAGCGGATACCCGTAACTGGCAATCGCTTCCATATAGCATCTCGTATTGTAGAGTTCCACTCAGTGAAGGAACGCATCAGGTGCAACTAAACGTTAGTGGCCGTATGCAAAAAACTGAAAATTTCACCTTTAACATTAAAAAGGGTCAAACCTCCTTCTTTGCATTTCACAACCTTGAAAGTGAGCAGATTCGTCAGTAAATTATTTGGAAGATAACTGGAGTAAAAGAATTCATGGACGAGTCATATCCGCGAAAAAGATATTGTTCAGATGGAACGAGTGACCCATCCATGAAATCCGGTAACATTCATTAGGTATTATTAATCAACAAAATAACGAATAGTAATACAAACGCATATGAAGCTAATGTTAATTCAATCTTAATTAAAAGAGCAAAAAAATGTCACAAGCAAATAAATAAATCCATAATCTAATGTTGTGGACACTAACTATCATTGGTATTTAACTGATTCCGCATTCTACGGAATCAGTGCGCTTCACTCACCTTCAATAGCTTAATTCTTTTTGGCTTGATACCCTTTTTTGCCCTTAAAAAGTTCATATTTATGTAGTTTGCAATCCAGTGGTCCGTTAAACAGGCGAATCTTCCTAGACGGGCGTAAACCGATAAATTTCAAGGCCTCAATATTACTGCTGATAATCCATGCTTCACATCCTTCGTAGTGATGTTTTAGCTGAGTGCCTATCTCCTTATAAAATGGAATAATCTCATCTACCTCTTTTAAGCGCTCGCCATATGGTGGGTTCAAAAACACAAAGCCATTGTTAAAATGCAAATCGCTTTTCAGAAAATCCATTTGTTTGAATTCGATCAGATGATCGACCCCGGCGTTAGCAGCATTACTTTTTGAAATTTCAACAGCACGCGTATCTAAATCGCTGCCTAAGAATTTTCCTGTTGGGCTTACCTCCTTTTCCTTGGCTTCTCTTTTTAGCGATGACCATAAATTGGCATCAAAATCTTTCCATCGTTCAAAACCAAAACTACGCGATTGACCGGGAGCAATGTTTGCCGCCATTAATGCTGCCTCTATTGAAAAGGTTCCTGAACCACACATAGGATCATAAAAATCACGTTTCTTGTCCCAACCCGATAAGGCGATGATGCCAGCAGCCAAAACTTCGCTCATTGGTGCCAATGATTGGGCTTGACGATACCCTCTTTTACCTAATGAAGTACTTGAACTATCTAAGGAAAGGGAACAATTTAGATCGGTAATATGAACGTTTAATCGCAAATCAGGGTTATCTAAATCAACTGATGGCCGCTCTTCATACTTATCCCGGAATTTATCAACTATGGCATCCTTGCATCTTAAAGCAACAAATTGAGAGTGCGTAAATTGCTCTCCACTTACCGTGGCCTCAATGGCTAAAGTGCCTGAAACCGAAAGGTGCTGATCCCAATCAATTTTTTTGATCTTCCTATACAAGTCATTATCGGTATGAACCATGAACTTTGCAAAGGGTTTTAATACCTTCAATGCTGTGCGAAGATGCAGGTTACATTTATAAAGCAAGGCTTTATCTCCTTCGAATTTTACTGCTCTATTAAGTAATTCAATATCCGTAGCACCTAAGTCCTTTAATTCACCAGCTAAAATTTCTTCTAGTCCAAAAAGAGTAGTGGCAATTATTTCAAATTTCTCCAAGATATATGGTTTTATTATTTACACAATCAGTCCCACAAATTTGGCCACATTTTATTTAAGAATGATTACGTATTAGAAAAAAGTTACTTGATAGCTTTCACTCCCCCTTTCATGAAACCGTAATCTTACTCAACCATATTTCAGAGTTAATACTGTGATAACTTTTAACAAGTAATATTGACTACATTTATTGTTTAATGAAATACAGAGATATGAGCTTTTCTGCCGAAGGCATGAGCCTTATCTATTAAAACATAATGACATGAATATCTTACACATATCAGATTTACATTTTGGTCCAAGACACTGGGATGGCAACGATCAACTATTGCTTGAAAAAATCAATTCATTTGATGCAGACTTAGTAATTAATACTGGTGACAATACCACAGATGGCTTAGAAAGTGAATTTGCTCAAGCAGGAAATTTTCTAAAGGGGATTACGTGTAAAAACATCGTCTCTATCCCAGGCAATCATGATAAACGGAACATGCGCGCTCATGAATTATTCCAAGAATACATTGATAATTCCGAGATTATTACCATTTCGAAAACAATTAAAACAAGCAAAGAAAATCTATTTCTAAATCTAGAAATAACCAAAGTGAATGATCATTTTACCGATATTAATTTTGTTAAGACCATTGAAATAGAAAATAAAAAAGTATTAGTTATATGCATTGATTCAAATGAACTCTACAGCGATGATGGATATGTTGAGAAAAAAGTACTAAAAGCGGTCTCTAAGGTGATTAAGAAAATGGAATATGACCTACCATTACTACTTACTCATTATTCGGTACTTGGAACTGATGAATGTCCCTTAAAGAATTCTGCAAGATTGATCGACTTTGTTCAAAAACATAAAATCAAACATGTGTTTTGTGGACATACACACGAACTGGAATTAATGCGTACCAACGACCTCTATAATGGCCATAAATTCGATCAGTACATGTGTGGCACCTTATCTTCGCGAAATCATCCCAACGACGATAATATGTTCTTGTATTACGAAAATCTAGGAACCAAAGATATGCACCTTCATGTGATTCGAATATTTCCAGAGGGAGATAAATTGATTTTCAAAGAAGAAAAAGTATTTTAATATAACCAATTTAGCTGCCAGCCCTCCTCTACCTCGTTCCGAACAGAAACAAACTTTTCCAATAAGCATCGTTTATTGGGGTAACTACACAACCTTTCGACGAGGAGACATGAATGAATTCCTTATGATTCACCATTATACCAACATGATTTATCAAACGCGTTCCTTCACCCTTGAAGAATACTAAATCACCTTGTCGAAGCCGACCTTTGGTAGGCACTATCTGACCGTATCGTGCCATTTGCTCTGCATGGTGAGGAAGCTTCAAACCAATCTCGCGAGCCGATAAATACACAAGACCAGAACAATCCAAACCTTGCCCTGATGTTCCTCCTGCTCTATACTTAACTCCTATATATTTTTTAGATGCCTCTATTAACGCATCCTTCTCAAATTCAATTGGCCATTCATTTTCTATTCCTCCTGAGGCAAATTGCTCAATGCGCGCCTTTAGCTTTGAGTCAAATGTTTTTGCCAACAACAAATCATAACCCGAGTTTGAACATCCAACAATAAATAATAGGGATACTACAGAGGCGATTATAAGATGTCGAAATGCATGCATTAACTAATTTGTTTTACGATAACTAAGCACTGCCAATGTTACGGAAATGCATGCATAAATACTAATGGAACGAAATTCACTAGCCAACTCAGCAAAAACAGCTCCCTTTATAAGAATCATACGAATGGCATTCATAAAATAATATACCGGATTAAAAACATTAAGCTTCTGAGCTAGTTCGGGCATATTTTCCACAGCCGTAAAAGCACCACTCAACAAGATGAAAATCAACATAAAAAAGAAACTCACCATCATTACCTGTTGTTGTGTTTGACTTAAGGTTGAAATAAGTAAACCAAGGCCTAAAACTGCAATCAGATAAATACTTGCGAAACTATACAAGACCAATAAGCTACCACTAAAAGGCAAACCATAAATAAGTTTTCCGGCCAATAAACCAAGTGTTAATTCAAATAAACCAATGATTAAAAATGGGATCAACTTTCCTAAAATAAATTGATACTTTTTGATAGGCGTCACATTTATCTGCTCAGCCGTTCCTATTTCCTTTTCGCGCACCAGGTTTAAAGCCGATAAAAATAAACCTATTAAAGTTACCAAGATTACCAATACACCCGGCAACATGTAGTATTTGTAATTCAAATCGGGATTAAACCAAAACGAAGAGTTGGTGGATATTCGTTTTACATTCTGTAATTTTTGCTGCTCAAGCATTACCTGCATATGTGTTTCCTGAATGATGTTTGTCAAATAACCAAAGGCCAATTGGGCTTTACTTGCATCAATGGCATCAGCAATTATCTGTACCTTAACAACACCTTCTTTTGTAAGCGTTTGCTCCATTTCTTGTGGCATATAAAGAAGGATATCTGTTTTATTATCCTGCAGATAATCAATCCCCATTTGTTTATTTATCAGCATATCCCCCACTTCGAAAAATGGAGATGCCTCCAACTTGCTCACCAATAAACGTGAGGTTGACGACAGATTCATATCCACCACAGTTATGCGAATATTTTTCATATCCATGGTTGCTGCATTAACCAGCACAATTAACTGCACCAATGGCAATACAAAGATTAAAGGCAACAATGTTTTATTGCGAAAAATCTGTAAAAACTCTTTTTGAAGTAAACTTATTAATATTCGCATAATAGCTTAATCTTGTAATCGCACATTAAATTTTTTCACACTCAAACCAACAAACACCACAATAAACGCCACTAATATCAAGGTCTCTTTCCATACATGAGCCAGACCTCCGCCTTTAAGCATAATGGTTTTAACAATAATAATGAACCACTTAGGTGGAATAATATTACTCAGCCATTGCAACACAAGCGGCATGTTATCGATGGGAAAAATAAAGCCGGACAATAGAATAACGGGCAGCATTAATGCAAATAAACTCATGAACATGGCCACCATCTGGTTTTTAGCCACTGTTGAAATTAGTATACCAAGAGACAGAGCCAATACAGTAAACAAGATGCATTCAAACAGCAACAGAGCCATACTTCCTTTCACGGGCACATTAAACACCCAATACGACAAGGCAAGTATGGATAATATGTTGACGATGGCCATTAATATATAAGGTGTAACCTTGCCAAATATAATCTGAATTGGTTTCAAAGGTGAAATCAATAATACTTCCATGGATCCCAATTCTTTCTCTCGTGTAATGGAGATACTTGTCATCATTGCAGAGACCAGCATTAATATCATGGCCATTATACCAGGTATCGACATGTAAAAACCATCCAGGTTTTCGTTATAATACATTCGTACTTCTGCTTGAATTCCATTTGATTGCGCCATTTCACCATAAGATGCAAAAATGCCCGTGGCATATTGCGAAAGAATACGTGCAGTATTAGGGTCCGATGCATCGCACAACAATTGCACCTTTGCAACACCATTTTTCTCATAGTTTTGTGCAAACTGAGGTTCGTAAACCACCACCATCTTATTTCGCCCTTTGGTAAAAGAAGACTCAATCTCAGCTTCACTGCTCAAATAATCGCTTACGGTATAATAATCAGACGCTAATAATTTCTGAGTTAATTCGCGCGTCACCTCATCTTTTGATTTATCCAATATGGCTATTGATGCATTTTTAATTTCGGTAGTTATGGCAAAACCAAAAATTAAAATCTGCGCAATGGGCATAATAAAAAGGATCATCATGGTGCGAACATCACGAAATATATGTAGAAACTCTTTTTTTACGAATGCGAGAAAACGATTCATAGTTAATTATTAATTGTTAGTGGTAAATGATTAATTATATGATTGTCCATATTTATGCATAAAAGATAAACACAGAGACACAAAGACTCAGAGTTTTTTTAGAGTCTCACCATAAAGCTCTGTGTATCAGCGCCTCTGTTTTAAGTTTCTATTTTAAAATGTATTATTCTTGGTTTATGCATGATTACGGATGTTCAATATTAATTATTACATTTCCTAATTTCCAAATTGACTCATCGATAAATCATCTGGCTAAAGCCAAAAACACATCGTTCATACTATTAACCTGATACTTTTCCTTTAATTTTGCAGGTGTATCCAAGGCATCAATTCTTCCATCAACCATAATGGTTACCCTATTGCAATATTCAGCTTCATCCATGTAATGGGTTGTTACAAAAACGGTAATTCCATTATCAGCTGCTTCGTATATCATCTCCCAAAATTGTCGCCGTGTAATGGGGTCAACCCCACCCGTTGGCTCATCGAGAAAAACGATGGATGGCTCATGTAATATGGCAACTGTAAAAGCCAATTTCTGTTTCCAACCAAGTGATAATGTTGAAACCAGACGGTTGCGCTTTTCGAATAACTCCAACTTCCGTAACAGCATTTCGCCCCGCTCTTTAAAAGCAGTCTTATTCATACCATATACCGTACTGAAAAATCGCATGTTCTCCCAGATGGTTAAATCCTCAAATAAGGAAAACTTCTGACTCATGTAACCGATGCGTTTCTTTACCTCCTCAGCATGCGTTTTAACATTGTAACCAGCTACCTCAACCAAACCTGAAGTGGGTGACGATAATCCACACAATATGCGCATGGCAGTTGTTTTTCCGGCACCGTTGGCACCTAAAAAACCAAATATCTCACCCTTATCAACATGGAAATTTAGACCTGCATTGGCAGTAAAGTCGCCAAACTTTTTCACCAAATCCCTAACTATTATTACTTGCTCATTTTCCATATTAAACAGATAATTTTCGTGTCAATTCAATGAAGCAATCTTCTATATCGGGCTTAACCGGATTTATCTCAATTTCTTGCAAATCATGTTTCAACAAACAATCATTAATATCCTCAATGGGTTTGCTATCGCGTTTATCGATATAGTGCAAGTACTCACCAAAGGGATAAACATTGTAACAATTTTCATAGTTTCTTAATGTCAATAATGCCTTGTACATATCGTTGCATTTTACCGCTAACAATTCTTTTTGAAAATTATCAACAATGGCTTTAGGTGACTCAACAGCATGGATCTGCCCATTTTGCATAAGGGCAACACTATCACACATACCCGCTTCGTCCATATAAGGAGTAGAAACCACAATGGTAATGCCTTTCGACTTTAGCGATTTCAACATATCCCAAAACTCACGTCGCGAAACAGCATCAACGCCTGTGGTTGGTTCATCGAGCAAAAGCAGCTTTGGCTTATGAATTAAGGCACAGCAAAGCGCCAATTTCTGTTTCATGCCCCCCGATAATTTACCCGCATGTCGCTTCTTAAAAGGCTCAATTTGCTTGTAAATATCTTCAATTAAATGATAATTCTCTTCGATTGTAGTGCCAAATACAGTGGCAAAGAAATTCAAGTTTTCCTCGATGGATAAATCATAATACAAGGAAAACTTACCAGGCATATAACCTATTATTTGTCGTACCTTTTTGTAATCCTTATGCGGATCAAGTCCAAATAACTCAATACTACCTTCATCAGCAATGAGCAAAGAGTTAAGCATTCGGAACAATGTTGTTTTACCCGCTCCATCAGGCCCGATAAAACCAAATAACTGTCCTTCATCAATTGACAAGCTAACATTGCGAACAGCTTTAACCTCATCGAATGACTTTGATATATTTGTGAATTGAATCATGCTTTAAAACTTAATTTCGCCTGGCATTCCAATTTTTATCTGGCCATTGTTCTCAACTAATACCTTTATGGCATATACCAAATCAACACGCTCTTCTTTGGTTTGTATAATCTTAGGCGTAAATTCTGCCGAACTCGAAATCCAAGAGATTTTTCCATTTATACTGCTATTATCCGATTTATTCTTATCGTAACGCACTTCCACCGATTGACCAATTTCAACCTGCGATAATTGGCTCCCGGAAATAAAAGCTCGTAAATACATCTTGCTCAAATCAGCCACTTTCACAACTGGTTTTCCTGCCATCGACATCTCCCCATTTTCAACAAACTTTTGCAAAATGGTCGCCTCCATTGGCATTCGTATCTCACAGCGTTCCAGTTGATCGTTGAGTTCAATCACTTGTGCTTCAATTACAGCAACCTCAGCATGTATACTCTCAATCTGACTATCAAAGCCTAACATCTGTTTTTCCATCACTCGAAGCTGCCCTTGAACATCGTCTAACTGTTTAGAAGTTGCAGCATTGTCCTTATACATATTATAAATGCGTTCAACATCTTTAGCTAATACCGCCCTCTGTGCTTTAAGTACCTCCTTTGAAGCATTGACTTGCGCTATTTTACTATAAGCGGCAGCTTTTGAGGAGAACAACTGCTGTTTTTTTATACTCAGTATAGTGGTATCAATAAGTGTAATTAATTCTCCCCTTGGAACGAGCTCACCTTCATCTACATAAACTTGCAATACCTTACCGCTTACTTCACTACTAATAATCGCATCCGTTGCTTCGAAGTTTCCATAAGCATCCGAAGCATCATCCGAATTTTGACAGCCTACCAGAGCAAGCATTAAAAAATAGCCTGATAGAAATACTTTATTTAGATTATTCATTATAATTGATTTAGGTTTCATTATCTAATTATTGCTTAATTCGAAGGTCGTTCAGTTGTACTTTTGCCTTGCTCAATTCAAGCAAGTGCAGTTCTTTGGCCAAGCGAGCCATACTTTCGGTATTCAGATCTTTTATATAATCGGCAGCAGTAATGGTACCATTATTCAGTTGCGACTGTCGTGCTTCAGTGATTCCTTTTCTTAATCGGATTATTTCATCATCCTTTTCAATCACCTTATCCAACTTACGTATGCTCGCTTCTATTTGCGATTGCGCCATACTTACATTTTTGGTGAAGGTTGCCTGCTGATACTTTACACTCTCTGTTTTTAAACTTAACACAGCTTTTTCGTTAGCCGACGATTTCCAATCCCAGATATTCCATTTCAAGCGAAGGCCAACCATATAAAAAGTAGCAAATTCATCTTTCAGCATATTATATCCGGGGTTACCATAACCCACCTGACCAAAGCCAGCCACAACAGGCATTCGCGATCGTCCCGCCAAGGCTTTATAGGCGCCGAGTTGCTCTTGTTGTGCTGCAAACAAATCATATTCTGGTCGATAAAAGTTTGGCTCCTGAGCTAATAATGGCATTTCCAGAGCTGCCTCCTCAGATATCTCTTTCCCCGTTAATTCGCTTAGAATATCAAGTGCAGATGCTCTTCCTTCCAATAGTGCGAACTTATCCTGATCCAGTTGAACCATCTCTACGTATAGCAAATCAGCTTCACTTTGCAACACCATGCCATTATCAACGGCACTTTTAATTTCGCGAAAGCGCTCCTCGAGCATAAGACGACGATAATCGAGTTGAGCCAGTTGCTCTTTAAACATCAGTACCATAAAATAACTCTGAACTACCTTGTCGCGAACTGCAAACAATTGCACCTCTACCCCATACTTTTCGGCAGCCTTTTGCCTTTGTTCGCTAACTTTGGCAGCCTTGGTAATTCCGCCATCATAAATCACTTGCTGCACATCAACAAAGGCCTTATACTGTTCTTGTGGTGCCTTGGGAATGTCCATCCCCGGCATTGGCGAATCAAAACCCGGCACATCATTTTGCCAGGTGAACTGGCCAGTTAAATCAAGTTTAGGGTAATAATTGGCATTCAAACTTTTCAGCTTTAGTTCCAATTGCTTGTTCAGGTTTTCAAAATCAGCTATCAATGGGTAATTAGCTCTACTTAAGCTCAAACATTCGTCCAAACTCAAAACCTGAGCATTCGTACTCAAAGCAATTAACAACATTAATGTTGATACTATTTGTCTCATAACTATACTTGTTGAATAAAATAGGTTTTTTGTATTAGGTGCATAATCGAATCACGACGTGAACTTAAGAAGGTCTGATAACTATCGGAATCGTTATCCCAAAGCAAACGAGATATCAATGCTTGACCCGCAAAGGGAAATAGACACAAGGAAAGAACATTAACCATGAATTCCCGCGGATCAACCTTAACGAGAAAACCATTTTCGATGAGGCTTTCAATAAAAGCAAGCATCATTTTAGGTTTCAATCCTGTCTCTCTCATTAATTTTTCAAGATGATCGGGATCCCGCTGGATTTCATTTAATATAAAATTAGCCAAATATGGACTCTCCATAAGTACTCGAATATAGGCATCAATGATGGCTTGAAAAACCTCTTCAGGCTTATGAGCACTCAATAATGCCGCCTCAACACTTGGCCAAAATTTCTGAAAAGCATTCTTAAACACCTCATCGAATAGTTTTTCCTTAGAGCGAAAATAATAATGCAACATCGCCTTATTGATATTGGCTCTATCCGCAATCTCTTGCATACGCGCACCTGCCATGCCTTTTTCCATAAACACCTGACTGGCCACCTCCATAATTACTTCTTCACTAACTTTATCCTTTTCCATAAAACACCTTCTAAAAGCATAAAAGCAATTAACCATTTGGTTAACTACGAAACAAACATAAGTTAATCATTTGGATTAACCAAATGGTTAACGACATTTTCATTCAACTCCATTGTCCTATATATTACCAAAAACACTAAACATTTTAATCTGCAATATGAAAAAGCATGAACATTTGCAGGCCTCATAGGTTATAATTCATGACTTAACTAGGGCAAATATGTTTCAACTTATAAGTAATACAACAACAGAAAATATACAGTTCCAAGTCAATAAAAAAATTAATTTGGAACTGCTTGAAACCTACAATGAACGCTTGCAGGAGGTAATGAAGGGCGGTGGCACCAAGGCCATGGAAAAGCACATTAAAAGAGGTAAGCTACCAACACGACAGCGCATTGATTATTTAATTGATAAAGACTCCGCCTTTTTGGAATTATCCACGTTGGCTGCTTTTGGCCAGTATAAGGATGGATTTCCCTCGGCAGGAATTATTACCGGCATAGGCAAGGTAAATAATCGTAATGTGATGATAGTAGCCAATGATGCTACTGTAAAAGGTGGTACCTACATTGCGGAAACCATAAAGAAGCATCTTAGAGCCCAGGAGATTGCCGAAGAAAACCATTTACCATGCATCTACCTGGTTGATAGTGGAGGAATATTCTTACCAGAACAAGCTAAGGTTTTTGCGGATAAGAACGATTTTGGAAGAATCTTCTTCAATCAATCTCGGATGTCGGCCAAAGGCATTCCACAAATTGCTGTAGTAATGGGCTCATGTACGGCTGGTGGCGCCTATGTACCAGCCATGAGCGACGAAACCATCATTGTAAAAAATCAAGGCACCATTTTTTTGGCGGGGCCACCCTTAGTAAAAGCAGCAACAGGCGAAGAAGTTAGTGCTGAGGAATTAGGCGGAGGGCAAGTACACACTCAAATATCAGGTGTAGCTGATCATTTAGCCGATGACGATGTGCACGCCATTCACATATGCCGAAATATAGTGAACACCCTGCCAGAAGCAAAGAGCGAAAACTTTGTTTTTGAGGAGCCCAAATATGATATTAACGAATTATATGGCCTCATCCCCGACAAGGGAAAACCTTTTCCTGATGCACATGAAATAATTGCCCGATTGGTGGATAACAGTCAATTTCATGAGTTTAAGGAAAAATACGGTTCAACCCTAATTACCGGTTTCGCAAAGGTAAAAGGACGAAAAGTTGGCATATTAGCAAACAATGGCATTCTCTTTTCCGAATCTGCCTTAAAAGGCACTCACTTTATACAATTGTGTAATGAGCGAGGTATTCCAATGCTGTTTCTACAAAATATTACCGGATTCATGGTAGGTAAAGAATATGAGCACAAAGGGATTGCTAAGGATGGTGCTAAAATGGTGAATGCTCTAGCCAACTCATCAGTTCCTTACTTCACCATATTAATAGGTGGCTCCTATGGTGCAGGAAACTATGCCATGGCAGGCAGAGCTTACAATCCGCGCTTTTTATTTATGTGGCCCAATGCACGCATATCTGTTATGGGTGCACATCAGGCTTCCGAAGTATTGATCACAATTAAAAAAGAACAGGCCGCCGCAAGCAAAACAAAAATTGACGAAATAGAGTTAGAACAGATTCGTGAACAAATAATGGCGAAATACGAGGCTGAAGGTTCACCTTATTACAGCACCAGTCGCCTATGGGACGATGGCATTATCGACCCTGCCATGTCGCGCGACATAATAAGCCTGGCCCTAGAAATTACCTCTAACACAAACCAGCAAAAAACAAACTATGGTATCTTCCGAATGTAAAACCGAACAATTAATAAAATTAGATAGTAATTACGGCATTACTAATGTTTCCTTAAACAATCCTGCTAAGCGCAATGCACTTTCCAAGGAGATGATTATTGAACTGGTAAAAGCATTAAAAGCTATTTCATCTGATGCTTCACAAAAAGTAGTCGTACTAAAAGGTGAAGGCAATCTATTCTGCTCCGGTGCCGATTTGGACTGGATGCGTTCAGGCACTAATCAGGATGTGAAGGAGAACATTAGTGACGCCAAGCTCTTTTTCGATCTGTATACCTATATGAGTAATTTTCCTAAACCAATTATTATTTGGGTTGAGAAGTTTGCCTTTGGTGGAGCCACCGGCTTGCTGGCCTGTGCCGATTATGTTGTGGCCAATAAAGACGCCGTATTTGGCTACCCCGAAGTTAAGCTGGGATTGGTGCCAGCAACCATTGCGCCTTTCATACTTCGCAAAACTGGCTTATCGCTTACTCAGGCTTATATGATGAGTGGTGAAACCTTTTCGGCCAAAGAAGCAAAAAGAATGGGTCTCATTCATGAATATTGTAAAACCTCTGATTCTGAAGACCGAATAAGCGTACTAAGCCAAACTTTTGCAAAAAATAGTGGCGAAGCTATGATGGCAAGCAAACACTTATTAAATAAAATTGTTGATAGAATGGAAATTGATGGAACAATGGAGCAACTCTGTTGCCAAAGCATTGCTTCAGCAAGAGTTTCCAACGAAGGGCAGGAAGGTGTTAATGCCTTTTTTGAAAAACGTAATCCGAACTGGAATAAACAATAAAAGGGATAAAAAACAATGATTAAAAAAGTACTTATACCAAACCGGGGTGAAATTGCTGTGCGTATTATAAATGCAGCACAAGCGCTGGGCATTAAAACGGTAGTAACACTTAGCAAAGCTGAAGCAGACACTTTACCAGCCAAGATGAGTGACGAAGTACACTATTTTGAACACGATTCCTTTGAAAACAGTTATTTAGATATTCCCCAAATTATTTCCCTATGCCAAACCTATGGCGCTGATAGCGTTCATCCAGGTTATGGTTTCCTCGCCGAAAACCACAACTTTGTGAGAGCCTGTGAAGAAGCCAACATTACATTTATTGGCCCGAGTGCAAATAATCTTGAAACGATGGGTGATAAACAAATGGCACGTCAGATTGCTCGCAAGGCAAAAGTGCCGTTAACACCATCGTGGGAAGGAAGCATACAAGAAATCTTGTCTCAGACGGATCAGATGAGCTTTCCAGTATTGGTTAAAGCCGCCATGGGTGGTGGCGGAAAAGGTATGGTCATCTGCAATAATGAAGATGAACTAATTGATCAATTGCCGATAGTGGCCAGACAGGCATTGCGCTATTTTGGTGACGATCGCATTTATGTTGAACGCTACATCAGTTCACCTCGCCATATCGAAGTGCAGGTTTTGGCTGATGAGTATGGAAACACAATCCACTTATTTGAGCGGGAATGTTCGGTACAACGACGTTTTCAGAAAATAATAGAGGAAGCACCCGCTCCTAATCTATCGCAAGAGAAAAGAGAAGAACTGTGCGCAGATGCCATCAAACTATGTAAGAAAATAGGCTATAAAAATGCCGGTACTCTGGAGTTTTTATTGAATGAAAATGGCGAACATTATTTTCTTGAGATGAATACCCGCATACAAGTAGAGCATTGTGTGAGCGAAGAAATAACGGGCATTGATTTGGTTAAATGGCAATTTAAAATTGCTAATAAAGAGCCCTTAAGCATTCAGCAAAATGATGTTAAGATAAATGGCCATTCGCTTGAAGCTCGCATTTATGCCGAAAATCCCGATGATAATTTTAAACCGTCACCGGGCACAATATCATACCTGAGTCTACCAACACAAGCTGGCTTAAGAAAAGAAATCGCATTTGATGAAGCAGTAGAAATACACCCACAGTTTGATCCTATGATTGCCAAAATTGTGAGTCACAAATCTTCGCGAATTGCAGCTCTAGAGCATCTTCAAAGCGGTGTTGAAAACATGATTATTCATGGCATTAAAACAAATACCAATTACCTAAGAAACATACTAAATCATCCGTTTTTTATTGAGGGTAAGGTCGACACCCATTTCTGCTCAAAGCAACATGAGTACCTTCTTGAAGAAAGCAAGGATTTAAAAGAACAAGCCGTTGTTGCCTATGCGCTGTTTCGCCTCAATCCATTTAATGGAACCAAAACTTTTTGGCGACTAAACAAACAAATACAGTTTAAAGACAAACAGCGCGAATACAATGCAAGTTTCCAACAAATTGATAAGGCTCTTGAATTAAAAATCGATCAGAAGAAATACCAGATTACTAAGCTGCACATTGAGCAACATCAAATCTCTTTTAAACTTGGTAAGATTGCAGTTAATGCCCATTGCTTCAATACAGATAAAAATTTTGAAGTAATAATTAAGAACCAAATGCACCAGTTTATAGCTAAGGATATTCTTCCTGCCTATAATCCGAATAAAACGGATGAGCTTGATATAAAAAGAAAAAGCCTGAATGCTCCCTTACCGGGTCAGGTAATGAAAATATTAATCAATGAAGGACAAGAAGTAAAAAAAGGTGATGTGCTCATTATTTTAGAAGCAATGAAAATGGAAAATCATTTATGTGCCTGGAAAGATGGCACCATCGATAAAATTCACATACAAAATGGCCATAAGGTTAAATCAAATCAACTATTAGTTACAACTAAATAATACCATGTCGATATTAAGCAACGAACAACACGAACTATTCAGACAAGAAGTTAGACAATTTGCCGAAAAAGAAATTAAACCATTAGCCGCTCAATTAGATGAAACAGAAAGCTTTTCAGTTGAACTTTCACGCAAAATGGGACAAGCAGGCTTATATGGAATAGACATTCCCGAACAATATGGTGGCCGAGGCTTAGATACTTTGTCGTACATCATTGCAGTTGAGGAAATTTCACGAGTAGATAGCTCTCAGGGCGCAACCATGGCGGCTCATAATAGTTTGGGCTTAGCTCCTATCTATAATTTCGGAACCGAAGAACAACGCAAAAAATACGTACCACTGCTTACAAGCGGAGAAGGTCTATGGGCCTTTGGCCTAACCGAAACCAATGCCGGATCGGATGCTAAAGGTGTTGAAACTCTTGCCGATGAAAAGGATGATCATTGGTTAATAAACGGTACTAAGCGCTACATTACCAACGGAAGCAATGAGCTGATGAAAGGTATTACCGTATTAGCTTTAAGTGCTGATGCTTACGGCAAAAAACGCTTCTCAACAATTTTGGTTGATCGCGATTCTGAAGGTTTCAGCACCAAACGCATGTTGGGTAAAATGATGTGGCGTGCTTCTGACACCGCCGAAATTAAATTTGATAACATCAAGGCTCCCAAAGAAAATTTACTTGGAGAAAAAAACAAAGGTTTAGGTCAAATGCTTAAAACGTTGGATTCTGGTCGTTTGTCAATTGCTGCAATGGGTTTGGGCTTGGCTCAAGGTGCCTTCGAAATGGCCTTGGAATATTCTCAAAAACGTGAGCAGTTTGGCGAAAAAATCTCAAATTTTCAAAGCATCTCATTTAAATTAGCAGATATGGCGATGAAGATAGAATTGGCTCGAAATACCCTATACAATGCGTGTGCATTAAAAGATAAGGGTTTGCCATTTGGTCAAGAAGCTGCTATGTCAAAGCTTTATTGCAGCGAAATAGCCAAAGAGATTTCTGACGAGGCGGTACAAATATTTTCAGGTCAAGGCCTATTTAAATCATCGGCTATCGAGCGTTTCTATCGCGATCAACGCATCTTACAGATTGGCGAAGGTACCTCTGAAATATTACGCATGGTTATCAGCAAGCATTTGGGATTAGAATAAGTTCGTGTTATTTTTGGCAATTACCTTATCCAACAAGTAATGGAAGACCGCAAAAAAGATCATATAGATTTAGCCTTTAGCTCACGTACCGACCAAAGTATGGTTGATAATCGTTTTGAGTACGAACCCCTTCTGGGAACACATCAAAACAAGGACATTTCCTTTTCATTAGCTGGAAAGAAGATGACTCTGCCTATTTGGGTTTCGAGCATGACAGGCGGAACCCAGCGAGCGGGCTTAATCAATCGTAACCTGGCACAGGCTTGTGCCGAATTTGGTATGGGCATGGGACTTGGATCGTGTCGTATTTTATTAGATTCGCCAGAGTATTTCGACGATTTTAATGTACGCCCTATTATGGGTAATGATGTTCCATTGTTTGCCAACATTGGTATTTGTCAACTCGAACAAATGCTGGATGATAAAAGCACTGATAAACTGGATGAGTTGGTGCACAAACTGCAAGCGGACGGTATGGTTGTTCATATCAACCCCATGCAGGAAGCATTTCAGCCCGAAGGTGATTTATTAAAAACACCGGCCATTGAGCTCTTACAGCAATTTATTGAAACAACAGAACTAAAACTAATTGTGAAAGAAGTTGGTCAGGGCTTTGGTAAAGAAAGCCTTCGCCAATTATTACAAATGCCTTTTGAAAGTATTGAATTCGGAGCATTGGGTGGAACCAACTTTTCATTGGTTGAATTGAACCGCTCCAAACCATTGGCTGCCGAAGTCTATAATCCATTTATACACATTGGACACACAGCCGATAACATGACACTTACCATCAATGCTTTGCTTAAGGACTTAAATGCAAGAGATGTAAACGTAAAGAGTTTAATTATATCAGGTGGCATAAGCTCATTACTCGACGGTTATTATCTGACACAGGTTTCTGAATTACCAGCATTATTTGGTATGGGATCTGCCTTTCTTCGTCACTCAATGGGAAAATACGACAAGCTTCAGGAATATGTTCAGAACCTATCAAATGGCCTACAACTGGCGAATAATTTTCTAAGAATCAAGGCAGACTAATGGATAAAAAAGAAACTATCAGAGGGTTCTCAAGGATGAGTCGTGAAGAGAAAATCCAACATGTAATTGAGCATGTTGGGCTATCAGAAGACCTAAAGCAAGATCTGGATCGCTATTTACATCCGAGTGAACAAACTTTATTTAATAATATTTCAGAGAATACGGTCTCAAATTATTATTTACCATACAGCCTGGCTCCCAACTTTCTTATTAACGATACGATGTATATCATCCCAATGGTTATTGAAGAGAGTTCTGTGGTAGCAGCCGCTTCAAAGGCTGCCAGCTTCTGGGCAAAAAATGGCGGTTTCAAAACACGCATCATCAATGTTGAAAAAAACGGACAAATTTTCTTTTCGTGGGCTGGCACAGTCGATGACTTAAAACCATACAGTAAAGAGCTGGAAATTTTAATTAATAAAGTTACCGAAAGTGCTACCGCCAATATGCGGTCGCGTGGCGGCGGCATTACTAGTTTTGAAATAAAAAGCATTGACAACATGCCCAATACCCATCAATTATTGGTGAAGTTCAAAACCGGTGATTCCATGGGTGCTAATTTTATTAATACTTGCCTGGAAATCATTAGTCCCGAATTAATCCATTTTATTAACTCAAAGGATGAACTTAAACGACATGGCAATGCTAAGTCCATCATGTCGATACTTAGTAATTACACACCCAACTGCCTGGTTGAATGCCAAGTATCGTGCCCAATTGAGCAACTTAAACCATACGCTGGAGAATTCTCGACTCAGGAATTTGCACAACGCTTTAAGCAAGCGGTTGACATAGCCATTAACGACCCTTATCGTGCCACTACTCACAACAAAGGTATATTTAATGGAATTGATGCGGTAGTATTAGCAACTGGTAACGACTTCAGAGCCATTGAAGCCGGGGCGCAAGCCTATGCTTCCCACAATGGGCAATACAGCTCATTAACAAAATTAGAACTTTCGGCAACCGAATTCACCTATACTTTAGAAGTTCCTCTTGCGCTGGGTACGGTTGGTGGTTTAACAAACGTTCATCCCATGGTGAAAGCGTCACTTGAGATATTAAATCAACCAAGTGCCGAGCAATTAATGCAAATTACGGCTGCAGCAGGATTAGCGAATAACTTTGGAGCTGTCGCGGCACTTGTCACCACAGGCATCCAAAAAGGACATATGAAATTACATCTAAGCAATATCCTTACTTCGATGAATACTACTGATGAGGAAAGAGAAAAAG
Source organism: Carboxylicivirga fragile (assembly GCF_050589805.1). NCBI lineage: Bacteria > Pseudomonadati > Bacteroidota > Bacteroidia > Marinilabiliales > Marinilabiliaceae > Carboxylicivirga > Carboxylicivirga fragile. Next base: position 84,149 of record NZ_JBNGOY010000019.1, read on the forward strand.
CTAATGAGTATTTTAAAAATGAAACTGTAAGTTATTCGGGTGTGGAAAATTTCTTAAAATCATTGCGTAACTAATATGAATCAACAAAACACCCCCTATTTCCATGCCAATGGCAAACTTTTACTATCAGGCGAATACCTGGTACTCATAGGTGCTAAGGCATTGGCTATTCCGCTTAACAAGGGCCAGTCGCTGAGTGTCCATCCCAGCACTAATGGTTTCTTATCATGGGAAGCAATGGATCCCAATGGACTGTGGTTTAGAGTTATTTTTGATGATCAATTTAATGTTATCAAGAGCACAGATCCTGAAAAGGCTTCGGGCCTACAAAACATATTAAAAGTAGCAAACGAATTAAATAGCAATACGTCAAGAAGGCTTTCTGGCAAATTGGTAAAAACATTACTCGAATTTGATCCTAATTGGGGTTGGGGAAGCAGCTCAACGCTAATTGCCAATCTTGCCCAGTGGCTAGAAGTTGATCCTTATATTCTTTTGGAACTTACCTTTGGTGGATCGGGTTATGATATTGCGTGTGCCACCAGCTCACGCCCTTTATTTTATCAACGAGATAAAAACCAAGTTAAGGTATCTACTTGTGACTTTAATCCTCAATTTAAAGATCAGTTATACTTTATTTATAGTGGTAAAAAACAAAGTAGCCGCAATGAAATAGCCCGTTTTGATAAATCAAAAAATTATACCCATGAAATCAAATTAATAACAGAAATTGGTGAATTAATGGCATTCGCTCAAAATATAAATGATTTTGGAAGGCTTATGAACGAGCATGAAAAAATCATAAGCAGTATTGTTCATCATATTCCAATAAAAAATGAACATTTTTCAGATTTCAGGGGTTACACTAAAACACTGGGAGCATGGGGTGGTGATTTTTTCATGGCACTATCTGATGAAGGCAGCTCATATATTAAAGAATACTTTGCCATAAAGGGCTTAAATACATGTTTCTCGTTTGATGAAATTGCATTAATGAATAACGACACATTGAATTAATCATGAACAAAGTATATCAGGAAGCACCATCGAACATTGCAATAGTTAAATACTGGGGCAAAAAAGGTATTCAGGAACCGATGAACGCCAGCCTTAGTTTTACCATGTCAAAATCCATTTCCAAGATAGAAATCCAACACGCGCATTCAGAGGAAGAGCTAAAAATTGATTTTCTATTTGATGGACAAAAAAAAGACAGCTTTCTTCCTAAAATACAAGACTTCATTAAACGAAACGAAAAGCATCTTTCAAACATAACAAGCGGAATCCTTAAAATTAACAGTTCAAATACCTTTCCGCATTCAAGTGGTATAGCCTCGTCGGCCAGTTCAATGGCAGCCTTGGCAAAGGGCTTGTACAGCATTAACCAATCCATTGGAAATGAACAAGAATATAATCCTCAGGTAGTTTCAGAAATGGCTCGACTTGGCTCGGGAAGTGCCAGTAGATCAACACAAACAGGATGGGTATTGTGGGGAAAAACAGATGAATTACAAGGTAGTTCTGATCACTACGGCATAGAGATTAATAATCAGATTCACGAAAATTTTCACTCGCTACAGGATAGTATTTTGGTTATTCGTAAGGGTGCAAAATCCGTTAGCAGTACGGTGGGGCATCAACTCATGGATAATCATCCTTTTAAAGAAGGTCGATTAAAACAAGCTAATAAAAATATTAAAAAACTTATTAGCGCATTAAAGCAAGGTGATTTTAAGATTTTTACAGAAGTATGTGAAGAAGAAGCCATGAGTCTTCACGCTTTAATGATGAGCTCATCACCAGGTTATACATTAATGGCTCCGGAAACGCTTCGTGCCATAAAACGCATTAATAAATTCAGAGATAGCAACCATGTACCACTGACATACACTTTGGATGCCGGACCAAACATTCACCTTATTTATCCCAAGGAACAATCAAAAATAGTTCACCCTTTCATTAAAGAACATTTAGCTCCGCTCTGTGAAGATGAAAGTGTTATTTACGATGAAATTTCAATGCCCTTACAACAATAGCAATGAGTCATAAAAACAAAAAAGAAGTTTACTATTCAAAGGTCATGTTGTTTGGAGAATACAGCATTATATTGGGCTCAATGGGACTAACCATACCTTATGCACATTTTAATGGCGAGCTGCGCTTCATCAACAAAAACAGTTATACTGACCTGGATTTTGCTAAAAATTCAAATGAACAGATCAGACTGTTAAATGATTACATCATTGACCTTAAGTCAAACGGTGAATTATTAATAAAATTCAATACCGAAAAACTAAGCAAGGACCTAAGTAGAGGTTTGTACTTTGAATCGAGCATACCAGAGGGTTATGGACTAGGAAGCAGCGGTGCATTAGTTGCTTCACTTTATGCGGAGTACGCAGAAAAGAAGATTATAGCACGAGCAGGCATGCCCGTGGATGAAATGCTAACATTAAAGCAAAATTTTGCCCAAATCGAATCGTTCTACCACGGAACCAGTTCGGGTATCGATCCTTTAATTTGCTACTTAAAACATCCCATTGTGCTTGAAAATGCGCAACAAATTTCCTCAATTGGTATTCCCCGAAATGAGATTATGGAAAATGATGCCATATTTCTGATTAACAGTGGTAAACCCGGAAAAACTGAGCCCTTGGTTAAATTATTCATGAATAAAATTAATGAAGCTGACTATTTAAACAGCATTAAAAACACTATGATTCCACTTACAAATACCTGTATAACAAGTATGTTAGAGGGTAAGCTAAATCATATGTTTGATAAGCTAAAGCAACTTTCAAAATTTCAGCTCGAACATTTCGATGAAATGATACCTCAATCAATAAAAGGTATTTGGGAAAGTGGATTGGATAGTGATAACTTCACCCTAAAACTATGCGGATCAGGTGGTGGAGGATTTGTACTTGGTTTTACCCGCCAATATGATAAAACCAAAGCGTATTTTAAAAATTTAGGCATTGAAATGATTCCGGTGTACCGTGAAGTTATTAGCTAAGTAAAAAGAAAATCCCCTGTCAAAATAAATCGACAAGGGACATTTCATAGATTTGGAGTATAATATTTTTAAATCACATTACTTTTAATAAACTAGATAGCACTTCCTCCACGTTCGCCTGTACGTATGCGAATACATTCTTCCAAAGGCGTGATAAAAATCTTTCCATCGCCTATTTCACCTTCCACATCGCTTACCGATTTGGCGCCCTCTACAATGGCATCAATGGTTGTATCAACAAACTCTTCATTAACGGCAATTTCAATGCGCATTTTAGGAATTAAGTTAGGAACCACTTTTTTACCACGATAAACTTCTTCGCGACGCTGTGCTCCATGTCCCGAAACACGGCTTACAGTAATACGACTAATTCCGGCGGCAATCAGGCATTCACGAACCTGATCCATTTGATATGATCTTATTATAGCTGTTATTAGTTTCATTTCATTAGTATAAAGTATCAAGATAAAAGAATCAAGACCTTAGATTAAGCCAATCATTTGTACATTTAAACAAATCAGTCAAACTCCATCTTGATATTAGTTTAGTAATAGTTTAATTTGGATTCAACATACCATATCCTCTTTCTCCATGGTAGGTATGATCAAGTCCTTGCATTTCTTCTTCAGCAGTTGATTTTAGGCCAAATAACTTTTCAACCACAACCAGTAATATGAGTGTAAGAACTACAGCATAAACAATGGCAATACCCACTGCAGTAACTTGCACGCCAAACTGTTGCCATATCGTCCAAACACCACCTGCCTTCTCAGCAGCTGAAGCCATCCAACTATCGCGGATAAAAAAGGTTAAGGCTATTGCTCCAACAATACCTCCCACTCCATGAATTCCAAAAGCATCCAATGAATCATCATATCCCAGTTTATCTTTTACAATTAACATGTAATAACAAATAATGGTGGCAATTGCCCCCAAGGCCATTGCACCAGCTGGTTGTACCACTCCGGCCGCTGGCGTTACCGCAACCAAGCCTGATAATATTCCCGAGGCAAAACCAAGAGCTGTCATTTTACCTTGGTGAAAATTTTCAATGATAATCCAGGTCATAGCGCCAGCTGCTGCTGCCACTTGTGTGGCTGTTAAAGCTTGTGCTGTACTTAATCCGCTTGACACACTACTCCCGGCATTAAAACCAAACCAGCCAACCCAAAGCAAGCCAGCTCCCATCATTGTCATAACCAAATTATTTGGTTTCATTTGACGATGTGGATAACCACGACGCGCTCCAAAATAAATAGCCGCAACCAATCCACTAACACCAGCTGAAATATGTACTACCGTACCACCAGCAAAATCAATGGCGCCATCGGCTCCCATATTAAACAAGAAGCCATCTTCGGCCCATACCCAGTGACACAATGGATTATATACCAACAATCCCCATGCTGTTATAAATATCAGGTAACCTTTAAACTTTACGCGCTCGGCAAAAGCTCCTGCGATTAAAGCAGGTGTTATAATAGCAAACTTGCCCTGGAACATTGAAAACACATATTCAGGTACGCCACCTTCCATAATGGTCTCGTCAATGCCTCTTAAGAAAACATAGTCCGGATTCCATCCAAACCAACCACCTAAAACACTCTCTCCAAAACACATGCTGTAACTAACAGCTACCCACAATACACTCATCACACCCATTGCGGCAAAGCTATGCATCATTGTACCTAGCACATTTTTCGAACGCACCAATCCTCCATAGAACATGGCCAAACCAGGAACCATTAACAACACCAAAGCCGTGGACGTTATCATCCATGCCGTTGCCCCTGAATCAACTCCAGGGTGTGCACTCGCACTCATTAGTCCACCTATTCCCATCAATAGACTAAATGTTAGTAGAATTTTTCTTCCAATTTTCATTTTTATGACATTTATCAGTTTTCTCAAGTGCAAATATAAAAACAAAGGGGCTACTTGCAAATTTTTACTTTAATTTAAAAACACACCTTATAATATTAAGGGTTGCATTTATATTTTTATATTAAAAAACCAGACAACACCCCACATAAACGCATACCTCCATTATATTTTAGACATATACAGAAACACAGACTACTTTGGTCCTTTCGTGCTTTTGAAAAAATATTCAATATTTACTGTATTTTTAAAGCCTTATAAATCATACCATTCATAAAAATCTTTCATTTTTCTTAAAAATTGATGCAACCATCTAATTCGCTCCTTGTCATTAGGGCGTTAAAAGTTTAAAAGTTGACAGAAACAAACATTGACATACATAAACCTATAATCCTGAAGGCAGCCAAAGGCAATGCAAAGGCACAAAAACAACTTTACGAGTTGTATGCCAAGGCGATGTTTAACATTTGCTACCGCATGATGAATAACATGCACGATGCTGAGGACATTTTGCAGGAAATATTCTGTGAAGCTTTTAAACGACTTAATAGCTATCGTTTCGAATCAACTTTTGGAGCATGGATAAAACGAATAACAATAAACAAATGCATTAATGAACTTAAACGTAAAAAAGTAACACTCGAACTTAAAGAAGACATTACACCTGATGCTATGAGTGATGATTATGAAGATACTGAATCAACTACATTAAGTGTAGAACATATTAAACATGCCCTTGGGCTTTTGCCAGATGGCTACCGTATCGTCTTCTCACTTTATATGCTTGAAGGTTACGACCACCAAGAAATCGCCGAAATTATGAACGTATCAGTTTCAACCTCTAAATCGCAATTAGCCCGAGCTAAGAAAAAACTGATTGAAGTGCTTAAAGCCGGATCTATGCAATATAACCTTAATTAAATGTGTTATGACAGATAGACTAAAAGACTATATAGACAGCAACCTCGATGCTTTTAATGAACTGGAACCACCTAAGGCTAGTTGGAATCAGATTGCAAGCAAATTGGGACATCGCCAAACCAGAAGAATACAACTAATCAAATATGCTGGATTAGCTTCTGCAGCTGCTATTATTGCATTTATTGTTATGTTTTCGCCCATAACTAATAATAGTTCAGAATCAATTAATCTTGCCGAAATACCTGAAATGGTAGAGACAGAAGCATATTACAGTCTTCAGGTTAATCAAAAACGTAATCAAATATATCAGCTTGCAGGTCAACACCCAGCACTAAAGCAGGAAATGGATAATGATTTAGCCGAATTAGATAGCCTACTATTAGAAATAAAAGACGACTTAAAAGACAATGTTTCAAATACCGAAGTAGTTGATGCTATGATTCAGAATTACAGAATGAAACTAATGATATTAGAAGATATCATGTCGTTTTTAGAAGAACAAGACAATGACAATAAAAAGACGGAGATCTATGAACTATAAATTGATAATATTATTTAGTCTATATCTGCTGGCGTCGCTTAACTTTGCGAAAGCACAAAGCTTTACGGAAGAAATAAAGCACCATAGGGTCTTTTATGTCTCACCAGCCGCTACTTTAGAACTAAATAATAAGTATGGAAACATACATATTTCTACATGGGAAGAAGACTCCATTAGCATTGATATTAATTTCTTCATCTCAGAAAAGAGTGAAGCAAAGTTTAATAAAATAAAGGACAATGTGCAGTTTAAGATAGGTGGCAACTCTGCTTTTCTTTCCGCCGAAACCGTTTTTGGAAGCAAATATTCTTCGTTTTTCAAAAATATTAAAGAAGCCACAAACATGCTATCATCACCAAATAACAATTCACGTATTGATTATTTCGTGAAGGTTCCGTCCTACATCAACCTAAAGATCGAAAATCGATACGGTGACATATTTATACCTGATTTTCATGGGAACATTAATGTACAATTGTCGAATGGAGATTTTCAAGCACGCAAAATAAGCGGCTCTAACATACTAAACCTTGAATTTGGAAATGTTATCATCGAGCAACTCGAGCAAAGTACCTTAAACCTCAATTTTGCAGAAGTTAACATTGATAAAGCAGGACAATTAGATATCAATTCAAAATCATCAAAGGTAAATATCAAAGATTGTAACCTGATAAAGCTAAAGTCGAAACGCGATGAGTACAGCATAGACAATATTGGCTTCGTATTTGGAGACACCTACTTCAGTAAATTGAGCATTTACAATTTAAACAACGAATATAATATGGTGATGCAGTACGGAGAACTTAAACACTTGGGCATTGCCCCGGCATATAAACTAATACGAATTAACTCGGCATACACCAATTGCACACTTGTAATGGAAAATCCTGTTGCTTATAAAAGCACGATTAAGGGACCTAAGAGCAATATCATTTTGGCACAATCCATCTCTTCCAATGAAGCAAACTGGGAAGAATTAGTGAAAAGCAATCCTGTATCATTCTATTATAAAAGCCAGACTGCTAAAGAGAAAGTACAAGTGCAAATTAATGATGCGACCTTAAAGATAAGCCATAAATAACCCAACATTGAGGAAATAAGAATGAAATCGATAATAATCATATTTGTAATAAGTCTTGTAACACTAAAGCTAAGTGCGCAAGATTACAACAATGCCGTTCGCGTATCAACTGGGGAATATTGGGGCGTAAGTTACAAGCGACTATTTAATCAAAAAAATGGTGCAATGGGACGTTTTCAGGTAAATAATAAAGGTGCACAATTAACTGGCTTACGTTTATTTCACACCCCTGCGTTTCCGGCTACCTCAAGTCAATGGTTTTTTGCCTATGGCTATGGTGTTCATTTTGCATATCGCACTAAAATTGATTCGCGTAATTTGTTTACACCATTTGCTCCACCCATTGTTAACACAGGTCACTTTTTTTCACCAGGTGTTGATGGATATCTATCATTAGAATATCGTTTTTTGAAAGTACCATTTGTTTTATCAGCTGATTACATGCCAAATTTTGAGTTTTTTGGGCCCAATTTTTTTCGACTCAACATGAATAATTTCACAGTATCAGCTGCTTTCACATTTTAAATATTTACAACAGTTTACATTAACGAAATAAAAAAACATACAATATGAAAAAATTAATCTTCAGCCTAACATTTATTCTTTGTGCAGGACTTCTCCATGCACAGGAAAGCGACAATGATGTACAAACACTTTTTAGTGGCAAAGGGGGCGAAAAATCAAATGGAGGATACGGAGCAGTAATGGTAGGTTATAGCAATATAGCCGACAGAGATGCAATTTTAATAGGAGGCCGTGGTGCATGGATAATCGATCACAATTTTGCAATAGGTATGGGTGGCTATGGCTTTATTACCGATCCAAAAACAGATCCTTTCATTCTTAATGATGGACAACCGCAAAAGTATCAAATAACTGGTGGTTATGGAGGTCTGCTTTTTGAACCAATTATAGGTGCTAAAAAACCCATACACCTTTCGTTTCCAATACTAATTGGTGCAGGAGGAGTAGCATATACCAAACATTGGGAAAATACTGATTGGGAAAATTCAGACCATGACTACCAAAACACCTATGAGGATAGCGATGCTTTTTTTGTAGTGGAACCCGGCGTTGAAGTTGAGTTCAATATGTTGAAATTTTTCAGAATTGCACTTTCTGCCAGCTATAGATACACTAGCAATATCAATTTAGACTATAAAAACCCTGGTATTGGCGAACCTACTAGAATTGGTGAAAAAGATATGCTAAGAGGTATGAACTATGGCATAGCACTTAAATTTGGTAAATTTTAGGTTTAACCCAACTAATAAAACCCGTTCTTAACAAGAAAGCAAACAAGGAGGTAGCTCAAGCACAAGCTACCTCCTTTCACTTAACAACCATTAACCTTGTCTTCCAATCCCGATAATCGTGGAAATGAAGACATCAAATTAACCCCCAATTCTATATTTAATAGCTCGTTAGTCAGAAGTCAGTAGTCAGTAGCCTTATTCATAACACATTAACATTCAGCCATAAGTACAATATCTCTACAAATACTCAAAACACTGATTATCTGACTAATACGAAATTTTAACAATGTATTTATTTTAGTATTAGTTTTTTAACTACTAACGCACCTCCTACATGCATTTTAACAAGATAAGTTCCTGAAGGTATTTCACTTACATCCACATTTGCAGATAAACCCGAAACCTTACCAGACAGCAATAAACTTCCTGTCAAATCATACAATTCATAACTTAGCTCTTCACCTGCCTCAATGGTAAAATAATCGACACATGGATTCGGATAAATCTTTACCTGATCGTCAATGAGCTCATCGTCAATAGCAGTGGGCGTACCAAAAGTTATATCAACCGGCCACGACTTGCTATATACTATTTGGTTCGAAGCATCAATAAACATCAACCTTACTTCATCAACCTTACCATCTGCCGAAAGGGTAAAGCTTTCGCTACGATCTCCCCTGTAAGCCGATGTTGTAAAATAATCTGGCACCAGCTGATTCTGAACAATGGCATCTTGATAATACAATCGGAAGGCACACTTTAATTCCCCATCGGTTTTTATATACTTATAATTAAACTGCACATCCTCATTAACAGCCAACTGCAAAGGTGAGACTACGTTAATTTGATAGAAAGCGTATGGAAATACACGATAATCAACATTGATAAATCGTTCATAGTATACCAATCCTTGATCATCGCGATCACCCATAACAACACGAAGTTGATTAACCATTTGATGCGAGTTAATTTCGAAGGTAGCTGTGCCTGAGCCGTTTTCACCATCGTACATTGCAGCTGAATAAGAAACTGACTGACATGGTTGCCCATCGTTATATGGCTGGAAAGAAACCGTTGCATTATTTGTATTCTTGAAAAAATCAAACGACACCTCAACCTCTTCATTCACAGCCAACATCGAAGTAACACCTCGATTAACACTCACATTATCAACTATACAATCCACAATTTCGAACTGTATATTTTTATAAATTCGCTTCATTAGCGTTCCTGCTCCATTTCGGAACTCTACCCATATGGCATCAACATTGCCATCGTTTGATGTAAAAGTCATGCTAACGGATGCCTGACCTGAATTAGTCACAACAGATTTTTTTACTAAAATACAATTGCGCAACTCATCACCAACGTCGTCAAAAGGTACAAATGCAATTTTCACAGGCCCATCTGGCTTGGTATAATTAAAAGTAAAATTCATGGTTTGCCCCACTGCTAACTTAGCTCCCGAAGCTTTTGTTGTGCGAATATTCGTAACAGTGTATTCATCAGCCATAGCTGACATCGTCAATAATAAAAATGCCAATAAAAAGTATAAATTTCTCATAGTTTAGTTAATTAAGTTTTAAAAGGTTTGAGTACACCTAGAGTTATATCGGTGCTATAATTATGCCTTAGTCCAAATGCGCGTATTCAAATTCATTTCATGAATAATCGTTTCAATCAGACTAAAAAGCAGAAACATTTCTTCCACATCCTTATAGTTAATACCATCCTTACTGATTTTAGGCTCAAACATATTTTTACCCATAGGAATGGCACAGTACACATTTTCGCCTACAAACGAGAAGTACATTTTTAAACCAAGTTGCTTTTGAATATTAACAATGGCCTCCATAAGTACAGGTGTGAGCACGTAGCGCGCCTCCTGCTGACTACTTCCATATACTGTAAACAAACGTTCAAATTCAGGATTCTCAAGTTTCACCATTTCGCCATGCAAACGATTCTTCTTACGCTCTTTACCAAAAATATTAGTTGTTCGTCGATCATTCTGTGGCATTACAAATGTTCTTTCGCCCAACTGCTTATTAAATTCTGCCACAAAGAAAATACCTCTAAAAATTGTATTCCATTGGGTTCTTTTATTCCCATCATCATCACGTGACACCGTTTTCTCTTCTGTTTTTAATTCTGAAAATTGAAAAGGGGTTTGCTCAATCGTTCCTGTTATTAAATCATCACCCGTGCAGCGATCAGGATCCTCAGGAAAAATACCTGATAAAGAATAGAACTGTTCTCGAATATGAGCACTAGGATTGTATTTATAATCAGTATTTATCAGCTTAACAATTTTCTCAACCACTTCAACTTTAAACACTTTTTTATAATCCTGATAACGGATATATGCTTTTATGGCGCAATAAATACCAGCTATGGCGAATAACACAAGCGTTACAATGACCATTGTAGGACTCATAAGACTTTCGCCCAGCTGATAAGTTAGGAAAATGAAGACTGCAGCCACAATACCAAGATTGCGCCATTTTTTTATGAACTTACGTTGATCTTCCATCCCGGCCAATTGCGGCTTAAGTTCATTTTCGTATAATTTTTTTAATTCTTCAAATGATTTCATAGGAACTTTTTGATAAGGTTTGAGTACTATAATCTGTCATTTAGCATTGAATTACACGATGTGTAGTTTGTCAGCATTTACAATATTTTGTTAGAACAGGCTTTTAACATCCACATTCTGGCGTTCAACTTCCGGAATTACAAAGACCTCCTTACGCTGTAGCTTCATTACACCAGCAACGATGCTTTTAGGAAATGTTTGGGTTCCATTGTTAAAATCTGTGATAACAGCATTGTAGGTGCGACGCGCTGCCGATATTTGAGATTCTACCTCAGTAAGCGTGCGCTGAAGGTTCATAAAGTTCTCGTTTGCTTTCAAATCCGGATAATTCTCAACGGCTACCATTAGGCTTTTCATGCCTGATGATATCTTATTATCCAAAGCCACTTTTTCATCGGCACTTAAGTTACCATCAGTAGCTTTAGCTCGCATTTCAGTTACTTTAGTCAACAAGTCCTTTTCGTGCGCAGCGTATTGTTTAACTGTAGACACCAGATTCGGTATTAAATCATAACGCTTTTTAAGCTGCACATCCATACCTCCAAAGGCATTATCCACCTCATTGCGATTACGAACAAGGCTATTATACATCATTACTATCCAAATAATTATTACAAGTGTAATTACGGCTATTATAATTGTAGAATTCATCGTATTTTATTTTTTAAATTGATTTTTAGCATAACTTACATCATCGGCAACCTTTCTAATCCCCCTATAAAAACGCCTGGCTTTGAGAATAAAAAAACCGAGCATCAACAGTAAAACTAAAATCGGAAAGGCAATACCAAGCCACATAGGCGTTTCAACACTATTGTCTGCATTAGCACTATAATCAGTAATTTCATCGGCTCTACCTTGCGAGCGCAACCATTCGTTGTGCAACTTGTGTTGCTCAGCAACATACGCAGCTTCTGCCTCCAATGAGTCGCGAACAGCCTTCTTTTCAGGACTCTCCGCAAGCATGTTTCCAAAATTTATATCCTCATCGGCCTCTAATCTAGCTAGCTCTTCATCGCTTAAACCAATCTTTTTGGTATCAATATTACCTATCTGAGACTCTAGATCGGCAAGTACATTTTCAAGAACACGCATCTGCTCCGGACTAAGATCTTCGCGCAATAGTTTAGCTTTTTCTTTCGCCTCATCCATATTATTTTTTGCCAACATAACACGCGATACAGCAAGTCCAGCCTTGATACCCTCACCAGCACTTAACTCTTTTGTACTATCGCCCTCGCGTTGAACAGAAAATTTAACTGCCTTTTGCATAGCAAGCTGACAATCGCCAGCGGCACTTGCCATCTCATTCATTATTTCAATTGCCTGCTCATTACCTTCTAATTCAGCAGGGATAGTATATTCGAGGCTATTGTTATTACAAGATGCTAACAACAGCATTGAACTAATTAGTAGATATATTACTCTCATACAAGTTTGGTTTTTAAGATTCTGTTTTGTTAGCTATCTCCGAATCAAATTTATTTTGAATCTCCTCCATCCTATCTTCAAATTGCTTCCATACGTCATCCAAGGCTTTCAACTCAGCTTCACTTAATTGTTTACCTAGATCTATACGCTTGTCAGTATATTCAAGCCATTGCCCCATAACTTCGGCTGACTTAAGTGTAACCTCACCAGTAGCTTTTACTAATTTTAGCTGATCCATCATGCCCAGTTCCGACTCATCCATTCCGGCAAATTCACCAACATCTTCCATCACATCATCGATTATTTCAGCATAATTATTAGCTACTTCGGTCATGCCGTCAACATAAGCTACTATTTCTTTATTCCCTTCTAATTCAGCAGGTATTTCAACCTCAATCTTTCCTAATTTATCAACCTTTTCAACCTTACTCACGCAGCTAGTTACTGCAAAAAATAAGTTGACTACTATTATTAATAGTGTGTATTTTCTCATAATGTTTGTATAATTATTTAATTGATCAATAATTGATTAGCATAGCTCAAGCAAGCTTGGCTCTACCCTCACTTCTTCACAAATTGTTTCCTGATTTGTTCGGCGCTCGGCATAGCTCAAGCAAGCTTGGCTCT